>NZ_VHIK01000147.1:0-262 GCF_006680105.1 Bacillus sp. B4EP4a | reverse complement strand
CAACAAAACAGAGCCATCATTGCAAGACGCGATAACAAGATTAGCTCGTCTGCTAGATACTCCAAAAGATATCAAGGAACTTGCTCCTTTAATCGAGAAAGAAATCATCTATAGGGTTCTGCAANGAGAACATGGGGATATGCTGAAACAATTAGCCATAGAAGGATGTTCTACTCATCAACTCAGTGACGTGATTGAACATATCATGAATAACTATGAAAAGTCTTTTAAGTTTGAGGAACTTGCGGAAATAGCAAATATG
>NZ_VHIK01000146.1:0-233 GCF_006680105.1 Bacillus sp. B4EP4a | reverse complement strand
GTACAGACGCCTCACCTGACGGTGAGATGCAGTTGCCTGGCGATGCGCTTAGCCTCGGAGACGGCATCGTGCCAGGCAGTTTCCGGATTCTTTCCCGAGGATTCGACCCGCTCGAGCTGGGCCGCAAACGGGGCGGAGACGGCGCCGGAGTTCGAGTCCTCGAAGAGCGGACGTACCGACTCGGCAGCCTTGCCGAAGACCTTCGCCGCATGCTGACCGCCAAGGAAGTCCAC
>NZ_VHIK01000015.1:0-95882 GCF_006680105.1 Bacillus sp. B4EP4a | reverse complement strand
AGATCTGTTCACGGACGATAAGTTCGATACATTGAAAGGAACGACGGATCAAGGGGCGATTGACGAAGCCCAAGAAGCGGTCAATAAGCTTCCTGAAGGTGAAGAAAAGGACCGACTGCAAGATTTACTGAATAATGCGAAAGATTTATTGAACAAAAAAGAGCAGGCAGAAAAAGATCTAGCCGATGCGAAGAACAAAGTGGAAGATCTGTACACGGACGATAAATTCGATACATTAAAAGGAACGACGGATCAAGGGGCGATTGATGAAGCCCAAGAAGCGGTCAATAAGCTTCCTGAAGGTGAAGAAAAGGACCGACTGCAAGACTTATTGAACAAAGCGAAAGATCTATTGGATAAAGATATAACCGCTCCAAATGCACCGAAACTAAATGAAGTTACTACAAACAGTAAAGAAGTAACAGGAAGCGGTGAACCTGAAGCAAATGTGACTGTCACCATTAATTCCAAGAAATATACTGGAGTTGTAGGTCAAGACGGGCAATTCAAGATTGCGATTCCAAACCAACCTGTCAATACGATAATTACGGTCACCCTTACAGACACGGCAGGGAATGTCAGCGAGAGTTCATCTGTTAGGGTAGTACAGTTTATGCCTAGTGAACCTGTAAAGATTGACACTGTGTACCAAGATGCACAAACTATAACGGGAACTGCACCTGAAGGGGCAAGGATAGTACGGTTACTGGTAAATGGCGTAGCACTGCGTACGGCACCTGTCAATGAAGATGGAAGATTCAGTATATACAGCAGGTACGTAGGGGTGGACGATCATGGAAATAATTTAACCTTACAACCAGGCGATATCGTAACGGTTGACTACGGAATGCGGACTCCAGCGAACATACAAGCTCATACTACAGTAATCAAGGAAGCGGAGAAACTGCAGGTGAATCCTGTGGCACCTAATGCGGATTATGTTACGGGTAAAGCACCCGAAGGAACTAAGAGTCTTCGTTTGCTAGTGAATGGATTAGCACAGAGAACGGTTTCCCTTAATCAAACGGGATCAGGAGTCATTAATCCGGATGGAAGTTACCAAATTTACAGCCGGTTTATTGTGGATGAAAATGGGGTTACCCGAAGATTGCAAGCAGGAGATGTCATTGAAGTTGACAATGGACCTCTAGTAGTTGGAGGAGATATAGCAAAAACAATAGTCAAATAATCAATGTGGTAAGGATGGTAAGAAGGCCGCTTCTATAGGAAGTGGGTCCTTCTTACATGTTTGAAAATGCTGTTTGGGCATTTTTTCGTTTCGAGAAATTAATTCCAATTTTCGAATTGGATAAAAGGTACTGAAGAATCTCTCTTTAAGAAGGAGTTATATTTTTTAAAGGGGTGGAATCATGATATTGAAGAGAAGGTTCAGAAGTATTGGGATCTGTATATTAACTTTAACCATATTTTTGACAGGCTGCATTTCAGGAGAAAAGGAAGTCCAGGATGAACAGAAAAATATGCAAAAGCAAACGAATACTTCCTCTAAGGACGAAACGGATAAAAATGAAACAGGACAAGATAAAACCGTATCTGGCGTGAGCATTCGGATTGAAAAGGCTTTAAAGCTTGAACATCCAGAGCAAAAAGGGAAACAGGTTTTACAGTTACAGCTTATGGCAACTAATAAAACGGCAGAAGAACGATTTGTAGACGTTTTTGAAATGTCGGTATGGAATCAAGAAAATAAAAAACTTAGAATCTATCCGGGAGATAATTTGGGGACACAACTGTCACCTGGCAAAAGTGTTAAAGGAAATGGATACTACGTAATAGAAGGAAAGGGACCGTTCAAGGTGCAGTATGAAAATACCGACACTAAAGAAAAGCAGGAATGGATAATTGACAAAGTGACAGACATGACAGCGGACGCTCCTAAAAAGTAGGATGTGTTCTTGAAAACTTGGTTAAATTCCCCCGAGTAATGGCACCTTGATAAAGGCCAATTCGATCGGGGGATTTTTGTATTTTTTTTAAAACTAAAAGAAGAATAGGTTGTGGAAAGTTTTTTTAATGGTATTTTGCTAGCTGCTTGCAATATTTTTTGAACTGGAATTTCCAAATATACTGAGTAAGTACTGACCAAAAATTTAACTATATAAATGCGCTAAAATGCGCAAAAGAAAGGAATAACAATGCTGTTGGTGCTGGGGTGTTCATCAGGGTGAAAAAACATGAAATTCAGGATATACAGGGTAGATGAACCAAAAACAGAACGATTCATTCGAAATCTGGAACTGGCATCAAAAGTAATTATGATAATTTATTAATGCTAACGAAAAATAATGGAACAAACAAAGCGGATGTTCAAATTCCAGTAAGTGAATCGACCATAAATATGAATTTCTGGGTTTTGATGACTTAGCTCAATAGTATTGAAAGATTGCTAGTTTATCTTATGTATTGGCATGTCCGGTGAATTTACATTATGGCTTGTTAGTCTTAAATACCGTTATGTTTTTTATAAGTGGAATGGAGGGGTTGAATCATGATAACAGCGATAACTCAAGAAAGAGCTCAATACTCGCTGAAATCTGCTCTGCAAAGAGAATTAAAGAACAAGACGGCTAAAGTCGGAGTGATTGGATTGGGGTATGTTGGACTCCCGACAGCTTGTCATTATGCATCTAAAGGTTATAAGGTGACCGGATTCGATGTTTCAGTGACAAAGGTGGAAAGTTTAAAGTGCGGAATCAATTATATCAATGATGTAGATAATGACGAGCTTACCGAATTGATTAACAAAAAGCGATTTACGGCGACGACGGATATGAAGCAGCTTGGAAATATGCATGTCCTTTTGATTTGTGTTCCCACCCCAGTTAATAAGTTGAAGGAACCTGATATCTCGTATGTGAGGGATGTAGGGAAGATTGTGGCTGAACATGTGAATGAAGGTACAATGGTTATTTTGGAAAGTACAACATATCCGGGAACGACAGAAGAATATATCTGTACACCATTAACAGAAATGGGTTATGTGATTGGGGAAAACCTTTTTGTAGCCTATTCCCCGGAAAGAATAGATCCAGGTAATAAAAAGTTTAATTTAAGCAACACACCAAAGATCGTCGGGGGGATGACGGAAACCTGTACAGATCTAGCGTGTATGTTTATCGGACCGACAGCCCATCGTGTTAATGGGATCCGTGTTGCAGAATTAAGCAAAATCTTTGAGAACACTTTCCGATGGATTAACATGGCTTTGGTCAATGAATTTACGGTTCTATGCAATGAACTGGAAATTGATATATGGGAAACGATCAATGCGGCTTCCTCAAAACCATACGGGTTCATGAAATTCACCCCAGGCATTGGTGTCGGCGGGCATTGCATACCGGTCGATCCATACTATTTGCTCTATAAAGCAAAAGAACACGGTCACCGGACAAAAATGATTGAATTGGCTGGGGATATTAATGACGGAATGGTTCACTATTCTTATACGCGCATACTTGAACTGCTTGCAGCCAATGACAAGCTCATGAAACACTCACATATTGTGGTTTTGGGTGCAACTTACAAAAGTGATATTGGCGATTTAAGGGAAAGCCCGGTCATCCGCTTACTTGAACGATTACAAAACAAGGTCCAGAATCTAACCGTCATCGAACCTTATGCAAAAGAAATCCAAATCAACGAACAGATTATACCGGTGGAAAAATATGATGCTGACATTCTTCAAAAAGCCGATTTAGTTGTCATTGGAACACCACACAATTGTTTTGACTGGAAAAGTGTCCATGATAATGCTTCATTAATATTCGATTCCAAGAATGTGATGGAGGAAAATGGACTGCTTTCTGATAAGGTCGCAAAATTATAGGAAACAGAAAAAAGAAAAGGATAAACGGAAAGTATTTTAGTTGGATTGGAGTTGATTGAATGAGGGAGACACTCAATATAAAAGATCTTTTTCAAATGGTAAAAAAACGCATCGTGCTCATTATTATCATCACAACCCTTATAACGGCAATGACGGGAATCGTTAGCTTTTTCATTCTTTCACCTGTTTACCAAGCTTCTACACAAATCTTAGTCAATCAATCCAAAGAAAAGTCAGAACTTTACAATGTAGGTGAGATTCAAACCAATATTCAATTGATCGAAACGTACAGCGAGATCATAAAAAGTCCGATGATGTTAGAAAAAGTCAAAGAACGACTGAATCTAGATATTTCAAATTCAGCATTGTCGGAACAAATCAAAATCGTCAGTAATGGGAATTCACAAATATTTACCATTAAAGTTGAGGGTGCTGACCCTAAATTTGCCGTTAGTGTCGCCAGTACAATAACAGACATATTCCAATCTGAAATAAAAGCGCTTATGAATGTGGACAATGTCAATGTCTTATCCAGAGCAACTATAGGAGATAATTCATCACCCATAAAACCGAATCCGATCTCGAATACGATCATTGCATGTTTTGCAGGGGTGATCATAAGTTTATTTCTTACATTCATGATCGAATTTTTCGACAAAACAATCAAAGTTGAGTCTGATATTGAAGAACATTTAAAGATCCCGATGCTAGGCATCGTTAATTTAATGGAAGATAAAAAAAAACGGAAATTATAAATCTGTAATCCCAACCTCAAGAGGTGAAAAGCTTGGCACGCAATAAACGATATAAAATGACAGAGATTAAAAAAAGAAGCAGTATTTCCATGTTGAAATCGAAGTCACCGGTTGTGGAGCAATATAGGACGATTCGAACGAACCTTCAATTTTCCGCTGTGGAAAAAGACATACGGTCGATGATCTTCACTTCTGCAAATGCTGGTGAAGGAAAATCGACCACTTCAATCAATGTCGCAGCAGTATTTGCTCAGCAAGGGAAACGCATTCTCATCATAGATGCAGATTTGAGAAAGCCGAGTGTTCATACTAACTTTAACATGGAGAACTACTTGGGGTTAACGAATATCATATCAAAGCAAAATCAATTACTTGATGCTGTACAACCTTCCATTTATCCCAATTTGGATGTGTTGACAAGTGGGCCCATCCCGCCAAACCCATCAGAGTTGCTTGGGTCAAACGGAATGGTGACAGTGTTGGATGAAGCAAAGCTGAATTATGATTTAGTAATACTGGACACACCGCCTGTTAATGCAGTTACAGATGCTCAAGTACTAGCGAATATGACAGACGGCGTTGTTTTAGTGGTCAGCAGCGGAAGGACTGAAATACAGCAAGCAAAAAAAGCGAAGGAATTACTTGAAAATGCAAATGCAAAGCTTCTGGGCGCAATCTTAAATAAGAAAAAACAAAAGCATCCAGACGAATATTACTATTATGGTAGATAAAAAAATGTAGTTTGGAAGTTTTATGAATTTAGCATTCGCGGTTAGCCAAAGAGGGGATAACAATGATTGATATTCATAGTCATATTTTACCGAAGATGGATGACGGTGCTGGAAATATCCAGGAAAGTATAGAAATGGCGAGAAAAGCTGTAGATCAAGGAATTTCTAACATAATAGCAACCCCTCATTATAATAAGGGGATATATGAAAATGAAAAGGAAAAAGTCGTGAAAGAAACTGCAAAATTAAACCTAGTGCTAGCTGATCTCGAAATCCCGCTAAAAGTATGGCCAGGGCAGGAAATAAGGATATCCGATGAACTTTCAGATGATTATGATAATAATGAAATCATGGGCTTGAATGGTTCGCAGTACATCCTTCTCGAACTACCTTCTAATCATGTGCCAAGGTATACGGAACGATTAATTTATGATTTGCAAATGAAAAGGATGACACCGATCATCGCTCATCCAGAGAGGAATTTGGAAATAATAAAAAATCCGCAACTTTTAAAAGAATTAATTTGGAAGGGTGCGTATTCACAAATAACAGCAGGGAGCATCACGGGTAAATTCGGATGGAGAACAAAAAGGTTTTCCAAATATTTAGTTCACTCAGGTCTTACTCATTTTATTGCATCAGATGCTCATAATGTTGGAAAAAGAGGTTTTCAGATCAGGGAAGCACATAAGTTGATTGAAAAGAATTTCGGACAAGAAATGGTCGACGCCTTTAATGAAAATGCCGAGAATGTATTGTACGGATTGAAAGTTAAGGAACTCTTGTTTGACTAAAAATATTAATATGGGGAGAAGTAGATTTGACATATTATAACCGGCTTTTCACATTAGTCTTACTGGACGCCATGATTGTTGTAACAGCTGTATTTTTAAGTTATTGGTTATTACATCCATATGATGAACTTCCGGCATTTACACTGACGGGTACGCTTATTTTGCTCTTGTGTCATTATTTCTTTACAGCTTATTTGAAACAATATAAAAAGGCATGGGAATACGCAAGTATCAGGGAAATGTTCAATATATTCAAAGTGACGGCCTTTTCTATTACCATTACAACCGTCTTTCAGCTATACTTTACCGATTTTCTTTATATTAGAGAACTTTTCATTACCTGGATTCTGTATATGGCCATGATTGGGTGCTCACGTTTGGCATGGAGAATCTATTTTGAACGATACATTAAGCAATCACCAAATAAAAAAAGAACGTTGATCGTAGGCGCCGGATCTGCCGGGACGATGATAACGAGTCAGTTGTTAAAATCCAGCAATATAGAGTTAGTCCCAGTTGCATTCGTTGATGATGATAAAACGAAACTAAGTTTAGAAATCTTCAATATACCAGTAGTAGCAGCAACAAAACATATTTCTCAAGTGGTCGAGCAATACAAAATAGAACATATCGTGATTGCGATTCCTTCTTTGAAAAGAGAGGAGATAAATGACATTTTTTCAGAATGCACTAAAACGTGCGTAAAAACTCAAATTGTCCCTAGCCTGGAAGCGATTGTTCAAGGTAAGGTTCCAATTAATGAATTGCAGGATATCCAGATGGAAGACTTATTGGGTCGCTTACCCGTTCAACTTGATGATAAAGGGATTTCAGAAAAGATTGTTGATGGCACTATTTTAGTAACAGGTGCAGGCGGTTCAATTGGATCAGAAATCTGTCGTCAGATCATGAAGTATAATCCAGCTAAAATTGTATTGCTTGGACATGGTGAAAACAGCATTTATGCGATCGAGTTGGAATTACGGGAGGCTTATGCAAATACTATTGAAATCGTGACCGAAATTGCAGACATTCAGGATCGCAGGAGGATGTTTCAGGTAATCGAACATCATCATCCAAATATAGTCTATCATGCGGCCGCCCATAAACATGTACCGCTTATGGAGTCCAACCCTAAAGAAGCGGTGAAAAATAACATGATAGGCACGATGAACGTTGCGGAGGCATCGGAGGCCGGCATGGTGAATATTTTTGTCATGGTTTCGTCAGATAAAGCCGTAAATCCGACAAGTATAATGGGTGCCTCTAAATGTTTAGCAGAGATGATGATCCAGTATAAGAGTTTGTCGAGTCATACTAAATTTGTAACGGTCCGGTTTGGAAATGTCCTTGGCAGTAATGGCAGCGTCATCCCACTCTTTAAAAAACAAATAAGAAAAGGAGGACCTTTGACAGTCACTCATCCGGATATGATTCGCTATTTCATGACGATTCCGGAAGCTTCGAGATTAGTCATTCAGGCAGGAGTTCTGGCCAAAGGAGGAGAGGTATTCGTACTTGATATGGGCGAACCTGTCAAAATTGTCGATTTCGCTAAAAAGCTTATCCAACTGTCAGGTTACAACGTTGAAGACATTGGGATAACCTATACTGGAATTCGGCCAGGAGAAAAATTATACGAAGAATTGCTTGGGGAAGATGAAGTTTACTTAAATCAGATCTATCCGAAAATCCATATTGGAAAACCAAGAGAGGTAAATTGGAATGCAATAAAAGATATTATCACAACATATGATGTCTTGAGCGAAGAAACGTTAAAAGATAGAATGTTGAATTTAGCAAATTATAGGAAGAATAACAAAGTTCCCATACCGTGACAATGGCTCATATCCAGGTGATGATAGCAATCACCAGAAAACATTTGCAATTGATTACTGGAATTCCGTAAAGCTATCTGAAGAATTCCTTCGTTTACTTGATAACGATACACAATGATGATTTGGGAGGGAAAAATGAAACGGGCTTTTGAATTATTGATATCTTGTCTGGCGCTCATATCCAGTTCACTTCTTATGCTGCTTATCGTCATCCTCATCCGTTTGAAATTAGGTTCACCTGTCATTTTTAAGCAGGAGCGCCCAGGCCTTAATGGTAAACCATTTTTTTTGTATAAGTTTAGAACGATGACGGATGAAAAAGATGAAAATGGGGATTTGGTTCCTGATGAGAAGAGATTAACCGATTTTGGGAAATTACTTAGAAAATTAAGTTTAGATGAATTACCTCAATTATTCAATGTCATGAAAGGGGATGTGAGTTTTGTAGGCCCACGGCCATTATTAATGGAATATCTCCCATTATATACTTCCGAACAAGCTAGGAGGCATGATGTCCGTCCAGGAATGACAGGTTGGGCACAAGTGAATGGACGCAATGCAATCTCTTGGGAGAAAAAATTTGAGCTTGATGTCTGGTACGTAGAAAATCAATCCTTTTTATTGGATATGAAGATCATATACCTTACCTTGATTAAGGTATGTAAACAGGAAGCCATTACCCAAGAAGGGCATGTAACAACCCGGAAATTTGTTGGATAATAGGATGAATGATATTGATTGATGATTTACCAAAACTCAAATGAAATCGAATCTGGAGGAAACAGTTAGAAAATCTCCAGGTTCTGAGGAAATTTATCTTAAGGAAACTCCAAATTTGATGATGTTAGAAGTGATGTGAATTGAAGAAAATCGTAATAATCGGTGCGGGCGGGCACTCAAAAGTTGTTCAAGATATTGTTGAAGCAATGGGTGAATATCGGCTCATGGCTATTTTAGATGATCAATACGAAGTGCTGAAAAGAAAGGGAAATGTATATTTTGGCCCCATCTTAAGCTATAGAAGGTTGTTTATTCATTTTGAATGTAAGGTAATTATTGCGATAGGCAGGAACGATTTAAGATTTAAAATCGTAAACGAGCTGAATTTAGATGTAATGGATTATGAGACAGTCATTCACCCCACTGCTGTAGTGGGCAAAAATGTCTCGATAGGTAAAGGAACGGTCATTATGCCTAATGTCGTCTTGAACGCAGGCGCGAGGGTGGGGAATCATGTCATTGTTAATACGTCTTCAGTTATTGAGCATGATACCCATCTTGATGACTTTATCCATATAGCACCAAGTGCAACACTGACAGGAGCTGTCAAGGTTGGAACTGGTACCTTGATGGGAGCTGGTTCTACGGTCATACCAAGCATAACGATAGGGGAATGGTGTACGGTTGGAGCCGGGTCAACCGTCATTAAAGACATTTCTGATGCATCTACAGCTGTGGGGTCCCCAGCTAGGATAATAAAATAAGGAGTGTGTGGGATGGAGAATAAAAGATTGTATCTTTCGCCTCCTCATATGAGTGGGAATGAACAAATGTACATTAGCCAAGCGTTCGAGACAAATTGGATAGCGCCACTGGGACCGAACGTAAAAGCTTTGGAAGTGGAATTTGCCAAATATGCAGGCACTAAGGGGGCATTGGCAGTAAGTTCAGGAACTGCGGCCATTCATTTGGCATTGCAAGTATTGGGAGTCACCAGTGGTGATACCGTATTCTGTTCTTCATTAACTTTTATAGCCAGTGCAAATCCTATCATCTATCAAGGGGCGAAGCCTGTTTTTATTGATTCCGAATCTGATACATGGAATATGTCACCTAAGGCATTGGAACTGGCTTTGGAATACGCTAGGAAAAAGGGGGAAATTCCAAAAGCCGTCATTTTGGTCCATCTATTTGGACAGAGTGCAAAGGTGGATGAGATCAAGAGCATTTGCGGGAAATATAAGGTTGCTTTAATAGAGGATGCGGCAGAATCCCTTGGTGGCACTTACAAGGGGAAGCAAACAGGAGCGTTTGGAGATATAGGGATTTATTCGTTTAATGGAAATAAAATCATAACAACTTCCGGTGGGGGCATGCTGGTTTCAAATAACGAGGAATTTTTACATAGGGCTCTCTTTCTATCTACACAAGCACGTGATCCAGCGCTTCACTATCAGCATAGCTCGATTGGATATAACTATCGTTTAAGCAATATTCTAGCTGGAATCGGTCGTGCCCAACTAGAAGTATTGGATGACCGTGTAAAAGTTCGGAGAGAAATTTTTGATCGGTATAAAAAATCATTGGGAAACATACCTGGCATTACCTTCATGCCTGAGTTAAAAGATACGATGGGGAATCGCTGGCTTACCGCATTAACAATAGACGACAAAATCAATGGAGTACGATACATTGACGTGATTAATGCGTTAGAAGCAGGAAATATTGAGTCCAGACCAGTATGGAAACCATTACATTTACAGCCTGTCTTTAAAAATGCAGCATTTTTTACAGACGAAAGCGGGGATAAAAGCATTTCAAGTATGTTATTCGAACAAGGTTTATGTTTGCCGTCCGGTTCGGGCATGACATTTGAAGATCAAGAGCGGGTCGTGGCAATTGTTAAGGAAGTACTTGAACCGTCTAAAATAGCCCGATGATCCTTTCGCCGTGTGATACGAGTTAATTCATTAAAGGAACTGTTCAATGCTGTTACATTGAGCAGATGAAATAAAGCACGCTTTAAAAGAAACCTTCCTTACAATGAAAAGGAGGCAAACCAAAATATGAGAATTACATTTAAACAGATTTATCAAGATATCGACAATCTAGTATGTTTATCCAATAAACGAAATGGTTTGAATTTCAGAGAGATTGAGCTTACAAGAAAAAGACTAGTTGAAAATATAAAAGCGATAGAGCTGCATACCATCATTTATGATAAGGAAGATCCTGGGTGAAAAACTCTTGAACATCTTTTGATTTTTGGCAGCCTTTTTAAATCTACATTAGAAATGAGCGTGCTTATGAAGATAGGTGATAAAGTGATTTATAAATCAAGAGAATATAAAATTATTTACATCTATAGAAATGATTTAAAAGTCGAGCTTCTTTCCTTTGATGCTAAGCATGAGAAATTCGAATTAGCACATATATCCCATTTGATAAAGACTGCCCCCGCTTATGTAGAGAATCCACAAAAGGGGTCCCATTATGGAAATTGATGAGTGACGGTTGTTGAATAGAATGGCAGTTGAGACACCCGCCTGGAGGTTGGTCAGGCTGTCGAGAAATTCTAGACAGTCTTTTTCTTTCCTTTGTTATATTTTAATTCACCGTGATGTTTGGGGTTATAACATCAACATAAAAAGACGATTTATCTTTCAATATTCTATTGAATCTTGTTAGGGAATGTATAAAACCCATGAATAAATGTGTTCTTCCTCTTCAGTATAGAAGACTTCTATGAATTTTTAACTTCTCCTTCGGATTCATTACAAGGGCATTGCCTTTGAGGAGTTGCTCAAAAAAAATAGTAACACTGCATTCTTTTAAAGTGTGCTCTCTTCAAATCCTCTATAAAAGAATGAGGTGTTTTTTTGTCAAGAACAAATGAAAGCTTTAAAGAAAACCATGATTGCTTAACGATTGATCTTGCGAAAGTAATTGTTTCTAAAATGAAATGCCTCATTGCTAATTTGGGGTTTATTACTAACTATATTTATCGTTTTAAACCTTACAACTATACAAAGCTTGTTGATAGTATTCGATGTCTTCAAAAATAAGTTTCAAAAATTGATTTTCCCGTACCGCATATGAAACGTCACTGGAATAAAATTATGGTAAATTTGGGTAGTAAGTAGTGCGTATTTTCTGTTAATTTTAAAAAAAGTGTGTGAAAATTATAAATGTTAGGCATTAATACTCAACATGAATATTAATAGTTTTAATAAGAAGATATGAAAATCAATAAAGTTAAAGGTGATTGTATGAATCGATTTAATGATCGGTATTCAAAACTGCTGTATCATTTATTTTATGAAGATAACTGGTGCAGTTTAACGGAACTATCCAAAAAAACAGGCTATTCGAAAAGCACATTATGGCGGGATATATTACATATGAGTTCAAATCTTCCACCTGAATGGAAAATCGAAAAGAATGAAGTTCAGGGCGTAAGATTATTGAAACCTAAACACGGCACCTTGGAAGAGCTTTGGTTTCATCTGAAAAGTGAAAATACCTATTTTCAAACCTTGGAATTAATTCTTTTTAACAATGGAGTGACGATAAAGTATATTACTCAAAAAGTGCATATCAGTCGCTCCACAGTGTACCGACAGTTAGAGAAAATAGAAGAGGTATTAAAAAATGCCGAAGTTCAATTATCAAATAGTCCGTTTAAAATTGTTGGTGATGAAAAAAAGGTAAGGCGATTCATCATGCAGTATGTAGAGTATATGTCAGGCAATTTAAACGATTTTATTACATCTTTTAATCTTAAGGATTTTCAAGACACTCTACTGGAGCTATTGAAGGAACATACAACCTCTTTACACATGGGTGCCATTCAAAGACTAGCGATAATCCTACATATCTCTAACATTCGAATAACCCACAATTGTTTTGTGACATTCCCAAAAGTTGTTATAGATGAAAATGAAAAATCCAAAGCATTTGATATATCAAAGAAACTATTCAAATTCATGGTGAAATGTCCAAATAGGGAGAAACAGATTCGGGAAATTTTATTTTTTTCCTTATATCTAATGAGCGAAGAAATGTCTTTAAATCGTACCCAAGAGCTTCGTTACATTCGTTCCAAAATTAATTCGGATAGCGGTAAGCCTCTAAGTCAATTTTTAAGTAATTTATCAACGAAAATTGGGTTGGATGTTTCCCAGGATGATATTTTTATGTACGAATTTGCGCAAACTCTTCGTGGGATATCGTTTGACTTTCAGTTAATAACGGATACAAGGATAAATAATATTTTACAGTTCGTTCCTTATTTTGAAAATAATCTGTTATTCGGAATTATTGAAGATATAGCACAATGTATATCAGATGAATTTACTATTTCTTTTGAAAATATAGAAATATTGGAAATATTCATGTTGGTCCAAGCTTCAATTTTAAGAAAACAAAACCAAATGGTTATAGAGACTGCATTAATTTGTCGTTCATATGTAGAGAAAGATTATATTCGTGAGGTATTAAAACATCATTTCGGAAACAAGCTAAATATTTTTGTAATGGATTTTTCCGATATAGATTCACTTTTTAGAAAAAACGGGTTTGATATCTTAATAACCACAGATTTAGGGCAGCTAATTAATATTGAACACATTCCTGTATATAAAGTTTCTTCGTTTCCAACTCCTTCCGAATTAAAAGAAATCAAGATGTTCACTCGAAAGAATTTCATTGATAGGTATGGTTTAAATCCTAATATTTTATATCCATTTGAAGAAGACATTGATTGAGACCAGTCTTAAGGCATTTATTCACTTTGTATTTTACCCCCCTGATAATGAGCAGTAATATGCAGCTAATAAACTACCTCGTCATTAAGCCTGGGTCATTTCTTTTTTCTCCAAAAGGAGAAGGTGAAACGCATTACTTATCTGACAGAGTTTAAGGTTGATAATTTACTAAAGATAAGGGAGCCCCGAAATGACCAAAGCGAGAACGCCATACATTCACTTCTCAATTTAAACCACAGATCATTCTCTTGAATTTTAAAACATGAAATGATGCCTTCTAAAATCGGCTATTTCCCTTCATTTGGAGCTTATAAAACACCGTTTCCAAAACTGGGGATCGGAAGCAGGTCAATGTTTTTACTTCGCTAACTATAGTCTAAATATCTAAGTTCACCCACCATGCTAATTTTGGATAAACACAGGGTGCCCTTGATGGGGAGGGTCTCTTTTCGGGATGGAGTCACTTAAGGATTTGGCGGATCAAGAACTGTCGTATTGCTCTCAGTGGCTGCTAAGAAAATGACCCCGGTACAATACCGGGGCCATAGCCGTTTAACCTTTTATATCTTCTCAGAAATGACTGGTTTTATTGAGTAGTTACATATTCATTATTTCCTGCACGCATTCCAACAATGAAAATAAGTGCCGATATTGCGGCCAACATCAATAAGGGAACTGTCCAGCTGTGTGTAATGTCATGAAGCAATCCGAATAATACTGGTCCAATGGCAGCTAAGAGGTACCCGAATGATTGAGCCATTCCTGATAATTCCGTCGCCTCATGGGTGCTTTGTGTTCGAAGACTAAAAAACATCATGGATAAACTGAATACGGTTCCGACTCCAATTCCAATCAATATCATGCAAACTGGTATGAACAGAGTGCTTCCATATAATATGCCGAATATCCCTGCGATAAGGAAGACGACAGGCGGGACCACTAACAGACGCTGACTTTGTAGGCGGCCAGCTAAAATTGGCACAAGGAATGTTATGGGAATGACGGCAAGCTGCATGATGGATAGCATCCAGCCGGCCTCATCAGCGTTCAGGCCTTTTTGCTCCAGGATTTCCGGCATCCAGGTAATTACTGTATAGAAAATAAACGATTGTAATCCCATGAAGAATGTTATCTGCCAGGCTAATCCAGAACGCCATAAGTTAATCTTTTTATCCTTTTGTGCCGTTTGTACATCCTTACCTGACTTGAATGGCCGTCTTAATTGCGGCATCCATAAGAAGACTGTAATAAGTGATAAGATTCCCCAACATCCAAGTGCACCAGCCCACCCCAATCCCGATGAAGAAGCAAGGGGAATGCTGATCCCGGAACCTATTGCGCCGCATAAATTCATGGAAACAGCATAGGTTCCTGTCATCAAACCGATATTCCTGGCAAAGTTATGCTTAATCAGACTGGGTAACAATACATTGCCGATTGCAATGGCTAACCCGATTAAAATGGTCCCTATGAACAATGTCGGCACTCCGCCAGCTGAGCGTACCCCAATCCCGATTGTTAATAATATCAAGGAAAGGAAAAGTGTGAGCTCCATTCCAAAACGCCGTGCTATCCTAGGTGCAAATGGTGATAATAAAGCGAAAGAAAGCAGAGGCAATGTCGTTAATGAACCTGATAATGTATTGGATATCCCCAAGTTATCACGGATCGAAGTGACAAGGGGGCCAACAGATGTTAAGGGAGCCCTAAGATTTGCCCCAAGAAGAATGATTCCGATGATGAGTAGTCCAACCTTGGGTTTAATATCCATTTTTGTTTGTTCTAGTTGATTTGCCGCTTGATTAATGCCCATAATCTTCTCCTTACTTACTCTAAAGATTTTTTGAATTGTGCAATGTATTCATTCACTGTTTCGATTGCCCGGTTCGCATCTTGTTCGATGATGGCATCTACAAGATTGCAATGAATGTTCAAATGAAAGTTCACATCAGAACTCATCTCCACTATCTGATGGATGGATTCATTCAGGGAGTGTTCCATATGTTCGTACAAATCAATCAATAAATCATTATGTGATGAGGCCATAATCGATTTATGTAACTGTATATCGGCTTCTTCGTAAGCCTTGATATCCTTTGCCCCGGCAGCTTTACTGCATGCTGATATATGAAACCGCAATCGATCTATATCTTCTTGATTACGTCTTAATGCCGCTAACTGAGCTCCCTCTTTTTCAAGGGCATGACGGACCTCTAACGTTTCTAATATACTTGACTGCTGGATCCTTCTTTCAAATGCAGCCCCCAAGGCACTTGATGACCTTACGAATGTTCCTTTTCCTTGTTTCGTTACTAAAAGACCTGCATAAACAAGTGATCGTACAGCTTCTCTTAATGTATTTCTGCTTACATCGAACTGTTGGATCAAATCCATTTCAGGGGGGATTTGATTTCCAATTTTCCATTCACCTGATTCGATTAACGATTCGATTTGGGAAACGACTTGCTCTACAAGTGATAAGCGATTTGTTTTGGATATGGTCAAAATACACACCTCGAATTTGTAGGATGATTGGTTCATTGGTTATTTTAACATATGTATATTGAAAATGGAGCAAATGGGGTATTTTAAATCCAAATTTGTTTCCCTTTTATTCTTCAGAAAAAAGTTGCAGTTGATTTCAGAAATCCGCTCCCTTTCCGCCGACTGTCTGCCAATCCTCATCAAAGCAAGCGGCTGTGGAGTCTCGACTAGCCAGTTTTATTCGGCAGGGGTGTCGCAAATTTCTTCAATTCAAAGAGGGTTTGATCCCAAAGGGTATAACCCAAGTTTGTTTTAAAATCATGGTTAGGGGTGAGACCATTTCTATTGATGGAACCGCCAGACTGTAGATAAATTTAAAGAACCGCCAGTTGGCCTATAGTTTTAAAAAAACATTCCAGTTGATTGAAACAGAAGGGACGAGACTCCTGCGGGAAAAGCGAGTGCAAGGGAGACCCCGCAGGTGCAAAGGCGCCAAGGAGGCTTCCGGACCGCCCGCGGAAAGCGGGTGCCCTACGTTCCAATCGACGTTCAAATTGTTCTAGCACTAAAAAGACTGTAGGCAAACTCGACTTTCATCGAGTTTGTCTACAGTCTGAAATCCTCTATTAAAATTAAGAGGGGTTATAATATTTCTATTTTTTTCGTTTGACAATAAAAGAGAGAAGGATGAATATTGCTAACGTGACAAGACACACTGTGGTCCCAATGATGTTTTGCTTATTAAAGATAAATGCCAAAAAGATAATGCTTAAAGCAGTGATGGCTAATATAGTTGTATATGGGTACCATTTTACCCGGAAACCTGGTTTACCAGTGTATTGATTACGCAGCTTCAATTGCGCGGAACAAATGCTGATCCATAATAATAAAACTGTGAATCCAGGAATGGCCATAAGGTAGCTTAAAATCAGGTCGGGAGTCAAATAGGATAAAAATACACCAGCCAATATACATAATGTAGTTAAAAATATACCATTAAGCGGGATACCCTTTTTGGTTGTTTTTAAAAATGCCTTAGGCGCTTCCCCATTCTGGGAAAGAGTGAACAATGTCCTTGAGGTAGCGTATATACCTGAATTTGCAGCTGATAACACAGCGGTTAAAAGAACGAAATTCATAATATCGGCTGCTCCGGGAAGACCCGATAAGCTGAAAACCTGAACGAAAGGACTTACTTCAGTGCTTACCTGGTTCCAAGGTATTACCCCACAAATAATAAGTATCGGCAAGACATAGAAAAGAATCACCCGCCATACTGTTCCTTTAATTATTTTTGGTATGACCCGCTGACTATCTTTTGTTTCCGTGACGGCTACACCAATTAATTCTGCGCCCCCATATGAAAACATTACCACTAAAAGTGCACTTAACATTCCGTCAATTCCTTTTGGGAAAAAACCACCATGTTCCGTGTAATTAGAAAATGAAGCCGAACTAGGAAAAAGTCCTAGCAGGATCAAAGCTCCTAAAATAATAAAGGCAATTAGGGTTATTATTTTAATTCCCGCAAACCAAAATTCGAGTTCTCCATAGTATTTTACTTGAAATAAATTAATTCCTATGATTACCGAAGCGCAAAGTATGCTTAACAGCCATAATGGCACTGTTGGAAACCAATATTGTAGAAAACTGCCGGCAGCGACTATTTCTACAATGATTACGATAATCCAATTAAACCAATAGAGCCATCCGACTATGAAGGATAGTTGAAACCCAAAAGCTTTATTAATGAGATGTTGTACGTTCAAATTAGGAAAAGCGGTTGCCATCTCTCCTAATGCGGCCATTACAATAAATAACAACAGCCCCCCAATTATATAGGCTATTACAACACTTGGACCTGCCATATTTAATGTATCGGAACTCCCCTTAAAAATCCCTGTTCCTATCATTCCTGCTAAAGCAATGAACTGGACATGCCGCGGCAATAGGCCCTTTTTTAAATCTTGATGAGTCTGCTCCATTTTATTCATGCCTTTCATTCATTATTTTAATAAAATAGTCTATAAATAAAACTAAAAAGTTCTTCTATTATTGAACGCTTTTACGTACTAAAGTAACTATATTAATATATCATGAATCGGAAAAATGTCAATTTAGGCAGGTGAATTGGAATAGACTCCTAATCAGAAAAGAAGGAGTAGTCTTTATTATCTAAAAATATTTGGAATTTATGAAATGAATCAAACGAAAAGCAAACTGATAGGTGATTTTTTTTGGTATGTAGATGGGTTACACGTTAACCATACTTATACGACGATGGCACAGTTGTTATTAACTAAGCAGATGATAAAAACGGACAAGTGGCGTATGGTCAGCGATGATGATATGGCTTTGAAAGCAGCAACTAAGAAGGCTTTTTCAAAAGAAGAGCACAGTTTAAATAACTGTGCTTTTTTTATTGAAATATACTAAAATCACCGCAAAACTCGGTGCAAATAGTTGTACATAATAACATACATTTTTTAGAACAAATAAATCGATTGAGACAGGTATCAGAACCGGTTACTTTCAAGGTCGGTTTTCTTCAATATAGGAAAATCTAACGAGACTATCCGTTCTCATATAAAAAGAGAATAGGGGCCGGCTGTAGGTTTTCCGTTTCTTGTATCGGTTCAATTTCACTTATAAATTCCAAAAAATCGGTAAATACCTGCGAGGCCATCCCTAAATAGTGCAATTCAGTGTGGATGATTCCATTCCGTGGTGAATGGAGCATATACATATTTTCATCCCTCCTTTCTAAAAAGAATAGGCCAGCCTGTTATTGGAGTTAATCGAACCAATATGAACGTTATTTTTATTTGAGATCATTCATAATACTTCAAAAATATGATTCTCCAGGTTCGAAGGCTTCTGCATCCCTATCTTCTATCACCATGCGCAGTCCATTCTTTGGTCTGAGTGTAAGGGTCGGAAGGGGGGTTACTTCATGATGGTCAGGAGCAAGCTTTATCCTATACCGCTTTGCAATGCAGGCCAGGACAAACACCGCTTCCATCATGGCAAAATGATTGCCAATACAAACCCGAGGTCCTCCGCCAAATGGAAAGTAAGCGAACGCAGGCAGGCTTTTCAAAAAGTTATTTTCAAATCGCTCTGGAATAAATGATTCAGGTTGATCAAAATACTCTGGATTATGCTGCATCACGTAAGAACTTATTAGAATCATATCGCCTTTTTTGAAGCGATATCCTCCTATTACGACATCCTCCGCCACATCACGGGATAAAATATACGATGGCGGATAAACGCGAAGTGTTTCATGAATGATATTTTGAGTGTATGGTAATTTCATGAAATCTTCAGCCTTGGGTGTCCGGTGACCGATAATGCTATTCACTTCACTGAAAAGCTTGGATTGAATTTCTGGGTGTTTCGAAATTTCATACAGTGCCCAGGAAAGAGCAGTTGCTGTCGTTTCATGACCGGCAAGAAAAATAGTCATTAATTCATCACGGACCTGAAGGCTTGTCATACCCAATCCGTCTTTGTCATCACGGGCGTCCATCAGGATCCCAAGCATGTCTTCATGTTTTACTGTGTCGTTCTTCCGTTTTTCAATTATGCCGTAAATCACTTTATCAAGCCTTTGTATCGCCTTTTTATATTTACGGTTGATTTTAGTCGGTACCCATAATGGCATACGAAAAATCTTTCTCATCCTTTTGATTGTTATTCTTAATGCAGTTTCCAGCGGTTTTCCAACAATTTCATACCCACCCTTGAATTCCATGCTGAACATGGTCTTGCTGATTATCCCGAGAGTGATGTTCATCATATCCTTCGTTATAATCCGTTCATCATTATGTTGCCAAGTTGATATATAATCCATTGTGGTATCAATCATATCCTTGGCGTATTGGCTAATATGAGTCTTTTTGAAAGAGGGTTGGATAAGCCTTCTCTGTCGCATATGAAAGTCTTTTTCGCTTGTAAGTAGACCTTCACCGACAAGCGGTTTTAGAACATTGAAGTCCTTGGATTTGACGAAGGATTTTTGTTTTGTTACGAGTATTTGTTTTATTAAATCAGGATTTAAAATGTGATAAACATTATGGAATGGTCCAAAACGGAATTTAGCGACTTCCCCATATTCCTTGGCCAAGCGGGTCAGAAAGCCAATGGGATCAGTTTGAAACTCCTTTGTATGTCCGGAAATCAGCCTTCCTTTTGGAACCTTTGGAGAAGTGCGGAATACATCATCAGCGTGGCTCAATGTAGTTTTTCCCCTTTCTATAAAATAATTACATGTAATCATTCTATGAGGATAAGCTAAAACGGTTTGGACAAGTTGTTATAGAAAGGGGAAATATTTCTATGGGGAAAATAAAGTTTCATAAGTTAGCAAAAAAAACTCTGGATGAATAGAGCCAGAGTCTTTCATGAAAGCTTTGGATTAATGATGTGGGATTCAAGTTCTTTCTTGATCGTCCCCATGCAGGAAACGATCATTTTTTTCATTAATGGGCCCGCCAAATTGTGCATTGATTTCCTTAACCACTTGATCTAAAAAATCATCGGATATTATTGGAGTATTAGTTTTTTTGTGCATGTGTTTTACAACAGCCCTTTCTGGAAATCGTCGTTAGGATCAATAATGAAGGATACGTTATCAACATAACCTCCCTGATTAAAAATTATTCTTTCTATGTCGAACATTTTCACTTGCTTTTACATTTCACGGAAGCGTTTATAATAAACAGTTATATTTTGCTTAGAGATTATGGTAAGGGATATGTTAGTGGATCATTTTACAACCAAAGGCGTGAACCCGAAATAGCCCAATCACCTCTAGGTAATTGGGCGGGGGTATATTAATTTCATTAAGGGAACAGCTGCCTTAAATATGTTATTAGCTGATCACGAAGTTCAGGTCGTTTCATGGCGAAATCTAATGAAGCTTGGAGGAAGCCGAATTTATCGCCGACGTCATATCGATTTCCTTCGATGATATACGAGTATAATGGTTCCTTTTCTAACAAAAGGTCTAAAGCTTCGGTAAGCTGGATCTCCCCCTTCCGATCGGGCTGTACGGTTTCAAGGATTTCAAAAATCGCAGGTGATAAAATATATCGGCCAATAATCGCCTGTGTTGATGGTGCATCCTCCACTTTTGGCTTTTCCACCAAGTTTCTTACCAGAAATAAATCCTCATATCGTTCTTGGAAATTTACGATCCCATACTTGGAGACATCTGCAGGTGACACTTCCTTACATCCGATAATACTCGTACGAACCTTGTTATACTGTTCCATTAACTGCTTCAAAGCTGGAACCTGGCTATCCACGATATCGTCCCCTAACAGGACGGCAAAAGGTTCGTCTCCGATAAAAGTTTTGGCACATAAAACCGCATGCCCCAGACCTAAAGGTTCCTTTTGTCTTACATAGTGGATATCCACCATGTTGGAAATGTTCTCCACGATGTTAAGCAGATCATTTTGACCTTTCATTTGCAGAAGCATTTCAAGTTCAATTGATTTATCGAAATGATCTTCAATGGCACGTTTGTTTTTACCCGTAACGATGATAATATCTGTAATCCCTGATTGTACCGCTTCCTCGATAATATATTGAATGGTCGGCTTATCGACAATCGGCAGCATTTCCTTTGGTTGAGCTTTCGTGGCAGGTAAAAATCGTGTTCCTAAACCGGCTGCTGGAATCACCGCTTTCTTTATCATAGCCCAGCCCCTTTTTAAGGTTCTTTAATATGCTTTTTGTTCTACCCTTCATTTTATGTGGTCATTGGTTGACCTATTTCAAAATAGGTTAAAATAAATCCCTGAAATAGAATAGATTTACCTTTGAAGCAAATATTATGGATATATGAATTTGGTCAAGAGGTGTATATTTTGCCAATTGAAAATCAAGAGAGAGTTCAAATCCTTTTTGCCTTACTCGTCATTTTTTTATATCTTTCTCCTTTATTCATCCTTGGGGAAAATGCGCATATTCGCGTACATGATAATTTGGATTCCAACCTTGCCTGGTATAAAGTCCTTTCAGAAAGCGGTGAGTTATTCGGTGCAATAGACGCCAAAGTTCCCCAGATTATGAATGGGCTGCCCCGAAATGCTTTTGGCAGTGAGTTCAGTATTATCGTGTGGCTTTATGCTCTTTTTCCGACAATGGTTGCATATGCAATAAGCCAGGCATTAACAAGGTATATTGCATTCTTTGGTATGTATATCCTATTAAAGAAACATTTGATTACAGGAAGCCGATCAGGCTGGATTAGGGTTGGAACATCCTTAGCCTTTGCCCTTACCCCATTTTGGCCATCGGGAATGCTCAGTACACTTGGGATGCCGCTTGCACTTTGGGCTTTTTTGAATATTCGCAGCAAGGACCATTCTTGGAAGAATTATTTGGTCCTTACACTTTTACCGCTTTATTCAAGCATCGTGCTTGGCTTTTTCTTTTTCCTTGTTGCAATGGGGTTTCTATGGCTAACGGATGTGATCAGGAGAAAAGGGTGGAATATAACGTTTCTTCTTTCAATCGTGTATATGACCGTCATTTTTGGAATGGTGGAGTATCGTTTGGTCGCTTCATTCATTTTTGATTCGGAGCCAAACAGCAGAGATGAATATTTTCACGCAAGGCTGCCCCTCGAGTGGGTCATTAAGCTTACATTCAAAAATTTCGTTCTTGGCCATACGCATGTCATGACTGTACATGCGCTTATCATCCTGCCGATTACCATCTTTGCCCTTTATATTATTCTGACCAAAAAACTGTGGAGACAGGAAAAGGTATATGTTTTTTTATTTTGCTTGAATTTTATCCTCTCAGCATGGTACGCATTTTGGTTTTATAAAGGCTGGCTTCCTTTAACGGAAAGGTTTCACACTCTGGATACCTTTAATTTTGCAAGATTTCACTTTTTAAGGCCGATGGTAATATACGTGGGGTTTGCCCTCGCGGTAAAAATCATTTGGGAACACAGCGATTATGCTAAGAAAACCCTTTCTATTTTCATCGCCGTTCAAATTATTGTCTTAATGGGTTTCAATGAAGAAATCACTCATAATAAAAAACCTTCTTTTAAAGAGTTCTATTCAGAAAGCCTTTTTCAGGAAATAAAAGATCATATTGACCTTCCGCAGGAAGAATATCGTGTTGCCAGCATTGGGCTGCATCCCGCAATTGCACAATTTAATGGATTTTACACGCTAGATAGCTATAACAATTTCTATCCGCTTACTTACAAACATCAATTTCGTCAAATAATTGAAAACGAATTGGCTAAGAATAAAAACATCAGAATCTACTTTGATGAATGGGGAGGACGTTGTTACCTATTTACCGATGAGCTTGGGAAGCATTATATGTTCAAGAAAAGCTCGAAGAAAGAGCTGGAAAATTTAGACCTTAATATGGATGCGTTTAAAGGATTAGGTGGCAAGTATATATTTTCTGCCCTACCAATCAAGAACGCGAAGGAAAACGGATTGGTACTAGATAGGATTTTCACGAAAAAAGGAAGCGTGTGGAAAATTTATTTATACAGAGTCATGTGAAAAGGGGGGAATAGAGTGAATTCACCGATACTAACGATTGTTGTACCTTGTTATAACGAAGAAAGCGTATTGCAGGATACCATTACCCAACTTTGTGGATTGGTGAGGGGGTTAGTCGAAGAAAACGTTGTTTCTGGTCAAAGTAAAATTCTATTGGTTGATGATGGAAGTAAAGATCAAACATGGAAGATCATTTATAAGGAAACGATTAATAATGAACTTGTTCGTGGGCTAAAGCTTTCCCGGAATGCAGGACATCAAAATGCACTTCTGGCAGGATTGTTTACAGCCAAAGAAGCCTCGGATTGTGTGATTTCCATTGATGCAGATTTACAGGATGATATTCAAGTCATCCCTGAATTCATTCGAAAATTCAATGAAGGGTGTGAAATTGTATACGGTGTCCGCCAGAAAAGGGATCTTGATTCATTTTTTAAACGAACATCTGCAACTGGTTTTTATAAAATGATGAACAAGATGGGGGTTAACCTTGTCTATAATCATGCCGATTTCCGGCTAATGAGTAAGAGGGCGATCGCGGAGTTGGAACGATTTGATGAAACGAATCTTTTTTTACGGGGGATCGTACCGCTCATTGGGTTTAAGACGGACTCTGTTTATTATGACCGAAAAGAAAGATTGGCTGGGGAAACGAAATATCCATTTAAGAAGATGGTTGCTTTTGCGCTTGATGGCATTACTTCCTTTTCAGTTACACCGATTCGGCTTGTATTATGGCTAGGATGTCTTTCCTTTTTCATTAGCTTACTCTTTGGGTCTTACTTTTTATGGTTAAAGTTTTATGGGCAGACCGAAACTGGATGGACCTCATTAATCACCTCCATATGGTTGATCGGTGGACTACAGTTGATTGCTGTCGGCTTGATTGGGGAATATATCGGTAAAATCTATAATGAATCCAAACGCCGGCCTAAATATATAGTTGATCTGGATCTATTTAATCCGCTCGATTTAAAAAAACGGGAGCAACTAGACAATGAACGGAACAGTATTGAAAAACTATCTAAAACACACTAACTCCTTTATCCGCTTTTTATTGGTTGGGATAGTCAATACAGCGCTTGGACTTTCCATCATGCTTTTTCTCATGAATGTTCTTGAATTCTCTTACTGGGTCTCCACCTTTATCGGTAATGGTACGGGAGCTGTAACGAGTTTTCTTTTGAACAGAACTTTTACCTTTAAAAGCGATATAGAATGGCGGAGAGGAGTTGCACGTTTCTTTTGCGTCATCCTGATTTGTTATTCCGCCGCATATTCTTTAGGCCAAGCTATTGCAGAATCAATGGAAGGATCCGTTCATTTACCCATTCAACAAAACGTGGCTGTGCTGATAGGAGCAATTTTTTACACAGTTCTTAACTATATTGGCCAGAAATATTTTGTCTTTAAAAAAAGCAATTTGAGACCAATTCAAGAAGGAAGGAACTAATTAGGGTGGATCAGTGGGATAATGCCCCCGGTTGTACGAATAAAGGGGAATCGAAAAGCGAAAATCAATGCAAGTTTAATGATTCAAGCTGGGGGCAGATTGTTACTATTCGTCCTTCACGATCTCCATGTGGCGATCATTTTTTCCTTTTTCTGACCATCTTTTGTTCATTGACTCCTTGATTTTTTTCTTTTTAGACGTTTACTTACCTTCTTTCCTCCCTTCGAACCATGTGTTTGCATGACTTATGTTATATACGTCAAGAACAAAACTACACCTACAAAGATTATTCTATTAATGTGCAAAATTTTCATTTACTTTTTCATTTCACGGGAGTATGATAATCAACAGTTTCATATTTCTAAATCGCTTAAACCTTATGGTGCGGGGGACCCGTTATTGGGATTGTTACTACAATCCAAGGGGTGAATCCTTTCAAGGTAGGGCTACTCTTAGGTCCGAATCCGACAGCTAACCTCGTAAGCGTTATATGAGAAGGAAGGTGGAGCTTGTTAGACAAAAAAATTAATGTCTACAGGTCTATTTAGCTATGACTTGTAGGCATTTTTCTATTTCGTCTTGTTTTTTGCTACAGCTGGGTAACATAAACTTATAAATTAAATATGGTGGTGAATTCTTGATGTTATCTTCTATAAAGAGGTTCTTGATTGGGAGACCTTTAAAATCAAATGCACTTGGTGAACAAAAGCTTAACAAAACAAAGGCTTTGGCGATTTTATCTTCTGATGCTTTGTCTTCGGTTGCTTATGGACCGGAGCAAATATTAATCGTCCTTATCACGGTCGGTGCTGCGGCATTCTGGTATTCCATCCCTATCGCGATTGGGGTATTGATCCTGTTAACTGCTTTGATTTTGTCCTATAGACAAATAATTTTCGCTTATCCACATGGCGGGGGGGCCTATGTGGTTTCAAAAAACAATTTAGGTGTCAATCCAGGGTTGATAGCTGGAGGATCCTTATTGGTGGATTATATATTAACTGTCGCTGTAAGTGTTTCTGCAGGTACGGATGCCATCACGTCCGCTTTTCCTGGCCTGCATTCATATAATGTCATCATAGCCATCATTTTCGTCATTCTGCTTACAATCCTGAACCTTCGGGGGGTTACGGAGTCGGCCTCTGTTTTGGCCTATCCGGTGTACCTATTCGTTTTAGCATTGTTCATCTTGATTGGTGTCGGGATTTACAAGATTTTGACGGGTGGGGTTTCACCGGAATTGCACACGTCCATCGGGACTCCGGTAGCGGGCATCAGTTTATTTATACTGCTAAGAGCATTCGCATCAGGAAGCTCCGCATTGACAGGAGTCGAAGCGATTTCCAATGCAATCCCGAACTTTAAAGATCCAGCCCCGAATAATGCTGCGAAAACTTTAATAGCCATGGGTTCCTTACTAGCAGTATTATTTTCGGGAATCGTATACTTGGCCTATTATTTAAGCATTGTTCCAAGCGCGGAGGTAACGGTCGTCTCCCAGATTGCTGAAGAGATCTTTGGACGGAATTTCATGTATTTCTTCATTCAAGGTACGACTGCATTGATCTTGATACTGGCAGCCAATACTGGCTATTCGGCTTTCCCTCTGCTTGCGGTAAATCTTGCGAAGGATAAATTCATTCCACGGGCGTTTACGATAAGAGGGGACCGATTAGGGTATTCTAATGGAATTATCATACTGGGACTTGCATCGATCATCTTAATAGTCGCATTTGGAGGACATACAGAAAATCTCATTCCGCTTTATGCGGTAGGGGTATTCATTCCATTTACGTTGTCCCAGACCGGGATGATTGTTAAATGGATTCGCGAAAAGCCAAAAGGCTGGATGATGAAATTAACCATTAATTCAATTGGTGCCATGATTAGCTTTATCGTCACGATGATATTCTTTTTAACCAAATTTACTCAGGTTTGGCCTGTTTTGATTTTTTTACCTATCATCATTTTAATTTTTCATCGAATTAGAAAGCATTATGAAGCAGTTGGTGACCAACTAAGGATTACAACATGTGAGCCGATCTTACCAATTGAAGGAAATATCATCATTGTACCCGTGGCGGGTATAACTCACGTGGTTGAGAACTCTTTAAATTATGCAAAATCTCTATCAGCAAATCAGGTTATTGCCGTATATGTTGCTTTTGAAAGAGAAGATGAAAAGAAATTCGTGGAAAAATGGAAAAAATGGCAACCAGATGTAAGACTCGTTACACTGAATTCTTATTACAGAAGTATCATTCAGCCACTAACTAAATTTGTGGATACGGTTGAACATAAGGCTAGTGAAGCCAATTATAAAGTTACGGTGATCATCCCCCAATTCATTCCAAAGAAGGGCTGGCACAATATACTTCATAACCAATCAAGTTTACTGATTCGCGCCTACTTACTTTATAGAAGAAATGTGGTTGTTACGACTGTGCCATATCATTTGAAGAAGTAAGTTTCATTATCTAAGAAAAGAAGCAAACCTACATAAGGTTTGCTTTTTTTATAATCTTTTAAAAAAAGACAGCAGTAACTTACGCTGCCGATATTTGAGTATGAACATTCATTACCAACTCATAAATTCACAGTAACTATGAGGCCCGTACAATAAAAAGGATTTGCAGTAAGATGTGGGGATACTTCCTCTTTTAAAGCTTTAATTAATGTTAATATAAAACTTTCTCCATCATCATTATCCGTACGACGGCTGTTTAGGAAAGTGATTATTTCAAAGTCGCTGATGATTCGGAAATGGACATGCAACATCATCAACATGGTGGCTAGCATCAATCAGTATCATTAAAAAGGGCTGCGTCTGCAGCCCTTTTTGTGTTGAACACTACTTTAGGGGAAACACTTCATAAAATTACCAAGGGTCAATTCAAATAATGCGAACATATTAAGAAGACAAAATGAAATTTACTGCTTAGTTTGAACTTACATATATGGGGGTTGTAAATGGATATATTATTAGCTCTCTTGCCGGCATTATTCTGGGGAAGCATCGTTTTATTTAATGTGAAACTCGGGGGTGGACCCTATAGTCAAACACTAGGTACAACGATTGGCGCCTTGATTTTTTCAATTGGTGTTTATATTTTCGCAGATATTAAATTGTCACTCCTGGTGTTTGGAGTCGGAGTCGTATCTGGATTGTTTTGGGCTGTTGGACAAGCTAATCAGCTTAAGAGCATTGATTTAATGGGAGTTTCCAAAACCATGCCAATATCAACAGGATTGCAGCTCATTTCAACCACCTTATTCGGGGTCATAGTTTTTAATGAATGGTCTACAATGAAAGCGATTATTTTAGGCGTTTTGGCTTTAGTCTTCATTATTATAGGAATCGTCTTGACCTCCTTGGAAGATAAAGAATCGAAAGAGGGCAAGTCGGGAAACTTGAAGAAAGGAATTGTTATTCTCCTCATCTCGACATTCGGTTATTTGGTTTATGTGGTCGTAGCCCGTCTTTTTGACGTTGACGGGTGGTCAGCGTTGTTCCCTCAAGCGATAGGGATGGTGCTAGGCGGTCTGTTATTGACTTTTAAACATAAACCGTTTAACAAATATACGATTCGCAATATCATTCCGGGATTGATATGGGCTGCAGGGAATATGTTTTTATTCATATCCCAGCCCCGTGTGGGAGTGGCTACTAGTTTTTCCCTTTCGCAAATGGGCATAGTCATCTCAACTATTGGCGGGATCATCATTTTACGTGAAAAGAAAACGAAGCGTCAACTAATTGGAATTGTAATTGGAATAATCTTGATCATCATAGCTGGGATTATGCTCGGGTTGGCAAAAAGTTAATTGGAGGGTGATTAAATGTATACAGATTTAGAGGGTAAGGTCGTTGTTATAACGGGTTCATCCACTGGTTTAGGAGAAGCGATGGCCATTCGCTTTGCTAAGGAAAAGGCAAAGGTCGTGGTTAATTATCGTACTAAATTAGAGGAAGCAGATAGTGTAATGGAAGAAATCAAAACAAATGGTGGGGAAGCCATTGCAGTAAAAGGCGATGTCACCATTGAAGAAGATGTCATTAACCTTGTCCAATCAGCGATAAATAATTTCGGGAAACTCGATATATTCATCAATAATGCAGGAATTGAAAATCCGGTTCCATCTCACGAGATGCCGTTAAGCGACTGGAATAGGGTAATCAATACCAATCTAACCGGAAATTTCCTAGGTTGCCGTGAAGCTATCAAGTATTTTGTCGAGAACGATATTAAAGGGAATGTTATAAACATGTCCAGTGTACATGAGATGATTCCCTGGCCTTTATTTGTTCACTATGCGGCAAGCAAGGGCGGGGTGAAGCTGCTTACGGAAACCCTGGCTCTTGAATATGCACCAAAAGGGATCCGTGTGAACAGCATTGGTCCTGGAGCCATCGCCACGCCAATAAATGCCGACAAGCTTGAAGATCCCGAAAAGAAAAAAGATCTTGAAAGCATGATTCCGATGGGGTATATCGGAAAGCCTGAAGAAATTGCTGCGGTTGCTGCATGGCTGGCATCTTCAGAATCCAGTTATGTAACGGGCATCACTCTATTCGCTGACGGAGGAATGACAAAATACCCTGCATTTCAAGCGGGAAGAGGATGAATTTAGTTTAATTCCTCTTTTATGATGCAACAAGAATCCCAGCAGGATCATTCCTGCTGGGATTCTTGTTAAAAAAGCATTAACGAGTGTGATGATTATACCAGCTAATGAAGTTATCGACGACCGTATCGATAAACTGGACAGTCGACTCATGTGTAAGCCTGCCTTCGTTATCGATTTTGTCATGCACTGCACCAACATATACTTCATTTCCGGGAAGGAGCGGGGAGGAGATGCCTAATGCGAATAGGATCTCACGCAAATGCAATTGAGCTTTAACCGTTCCTAATTGCCCCATTGACGCACCCATGATCCATGAAGGTTTGCCGATCAAGACTTTATCGACACGTGATAACCAATCGATTGCATTGCCCAATACGCCTGGAATCGTACCATTGTATTCAGGTGTTACCCACAAGACTGCATCTGCTTCGGCCACTTTGCTTTTAAATTCTTTTACAACTAATGGAGGGTCATTTTCAATATCTTGATCATAAAAAGGTAAATCCCGAATGTTCAAGATTTCGAGATCAAACCGATCTTGATATCTAGTTTGAATATATTTTGCTAGCTTAAGGTTGTAAGACTCTTTACGAATACTTCCCACTATTGCAACAACTTTCATCTTCAATACCTCCAAGGATTTGTAATGGATAATCATGTAAATATGTTCCACTTACCTATTATAATTGGAATATAAATGAAAGGGAAAAAGGATGCTTGAGAAATAATCATTCTGCGGATCACCCTTCATTCATACCACGGTGAAAATGCTTTTCCATGACATAGCCAAAAAAGGAGGCAAGCATTTGTTGAAATAGCATGCCAAGTACAACGGGAACAGCGACGGCAGCAGGGAAATAGGCGGTTGCAAGAACGGCTCCAGCACTGATGTTCCGCATCCCCCCTGTAAATGTCAAGGTGATGATATCCTCCTTATCCCATCTTAAATATGCACCGACCATCCAAGAAAGGGCATACCCTGAAGCAGCTATGAACAAAACCAGGAAGGCCATGATCATTAATTTCTTATCGAAATGGGTTAAGTAAGGAGCGATTTTTGAACTGTTCAATATGACTACGATTCCAACGCTTATCTTGGAAAATGGAGCTAAGCGGGGGGAAAGTGTAGATTGTATTTTCCCTTTTGTAGCCTGATTCAAGAACAAGGCAAGCATGGAGGGAAGAACGACCATTCCGATTAATCCTTTCACAATCGACCCCAAATCCATTTCGATCGAACCGCCTCCAAAAAGGGAAACACTGTAAGGAACGATGAATGGTGAGAGTAGGGTGTCGATCAAGATAATGGTTAGGGCAAGTATGGCATTCCCATTATAAATGGATACCCAGATCATACTGGTGACACCGGTTGGTATCACTACAGCCAGGACTAGGCCGGTAATTGTGAAGGCATCACCATGAAACACTAAGTGGCCGAGACCAAAAGCCCAAATAGGCATGAGCATATGAAGGATGAGCAATACTATGAAAACAGGTAAAGGGTGGGTGACAGCCTGTTGCAAAGATTTAAAGTTGGAGCCTAAACTTCCGGAAAATGTTATGAAGGCGAATATCCATGGAACAAGAAAAGTGTAATCCATTAGATGTTCGGCCAATAGTACCCCAATCACCACGCTTAACGGTGTGATGAGAGGCATGATTTTATCCATTTGTTCATTTATTGATTTCAGCATCATTCATTCACTTCCTGAGCTATTCTATTAAGTAAGTTTACCATATTCCTAAAGAAATAATTTGTAAGACAAGTAATTTGTCTATTTATTTTTTTGTATTTTTTAAAAATGATGAAAAGCATGTATTGGAAGGATAGATTTGGTGAGGGATTCATCGTTCCAAAAAGGGTTTTCCCGGTTGTGTTCATTAAAAAGAGATTTTGGCAGGTTTGTTCGATGCAACGTTGTATATTCATCGAAAAATAGTTTAAAGTAGAGGGGAGAGGTGAAAGAAATGTCAGAAAAGGTTTCCAGTATAATGTGGTTTAGTCTTGCAGTACAAGCCCTGCTTGTTCTTGCTGATCATGATGGATTATGCAATAGTAATAAATTGGCTGATAAGCTTGATTCGGAGTCCGGCTTTCTTAGAAAAATATTAAGTAATTTAGTGAAGGCAGGGCTGATTCAAGCAAAGGAAGGCAGGGATGGGGGATATTCACTTGCCAAAAATCCCGAACAAATCATTCTTGCAGATATATACGCTGCAATTAAATCCGAACCTTTTTCAAAGGGCTTTCTTGATGTGAATGATAAGAAATGCTTTCAACCATCTTCACGCGAAGCTTTATGCGGTTTAAAAAACGAGATGGAGAGCTGGATTATACAAGGCTTGGAGCAGAAAACGATTGCTGATTTACTTTCGAAATCTTAATGTGAAAAGCGAAACTGACATGGTTTCGTTTTTCTTAAACTGTATTTGACAAAAGAACAGTATGAGTTATATACTGTTCCTGTATTAATTACAGTTAAATGGAGGTCATTATAAATGACAAAAAATATAATGAGTAAAGAAGAGTACCTAAATAAATCGAAAGAATTGAATATACCGCTTGAAAAGCCCAAAGTCCTTAATGATACGGACTTCATTACGGTAGCAAAAGAACGGAGATCTGTTCGCCAGTACGATGCTGAATACGTGATGACTGAAGAGGAAATTCGCGAAATCCTGGATATTGCGATTCAAGCACCGTCTTCTTCCAACTTACAGCCATGGAGATTCCTTGTGATTCAAGATAAGCAAACCCAACAAGAATTGCTCCCAATCGCCAATAACCAACAACAAGTCGTCGATGCATCTGCTGTCATTGCCGTTTTAGCTGATATAGAAGGTTACAAAAATGCAGAGAAGATTTATGGTGAATTAGTCAATAAAGGGATCATGAAGAATGAAATCAAAGAGCCATATGTAGCCTCTATTCTGCATAATTACGGAAACTTTTCCGCTGAAAAGGCTTTAAGTGTAGCCATGATTGACGGTGGCTTGGTTTCCATGCAGATCATGTTAGCTGCAAAAGCAAAAGGATACGATACAGTCCCAATGGGTGGGTTCGATGAAGCCAAATTTGTGGATGCATTCAATGTACCGGAAAACTTCAAACCTGTCATGTTAATTTCCATTGGAAAAGGAACTAAAGCAGGCTTTGAAAAAGTCCGTTTGCCACTTGATACTGTATTAACTTGGAACAAATACTAAGTTTTGGAACAATATTTGTACTATGTTAAAAGGATAGCTAAAACTCGCTATCCTTTTTTTCATGATTTGCTCTCTACTCCTTTTATTAAAAATGATTATTCTCGCAAGCGATAAAAGGATATGTTACAATTTTTCCAGATATTTCTTTTGGAATATCTCTTCTAAAAATCACCGACGGCAAACTTAAGCATAAGGGATAAACAGTGCTAAAGAATTGTTTTTGGCGCGCCAGCCAAAAATACAGCAATTATCGTTGATTTAGCCGTTCACAATGGATTGGAGGGAGTCCTTATGAAGAATATGAAAAGTGAAGTGTTCTCGTGGTTGAAATCTATCTTATTCGCTTTAATGATCGTATTCATTTGCCAACAGTTTTTATTTACACCAGTTACAGTAAAAGGTGAATCAATGGAGCCGACTTATGAAAATGATGACCGGATAGTGGTAGCTAAAATCGGAAAGCCGGAGCGCTTCGATATGGTCGTATTTTATGCTCCGGACGCGGAAGAGAATTATATAAAAAGGGTGATCGGTTTACCAGGTGACAGCGTTGAAATGAAAGATGATATCTTATATATCAATGGGAAAAAGTATACAGAACCATATTTGAAAATAAAAAAAGGGGAAATTCCACCTGAAGAAAATCTGACGGAGAATTTTACCTTGAGTGATTTACTTGGGAAATCCAGGGTACCTGCCGGTCATTTATTTGTCATGGGGGATAATCGAAGGAATAGTTGGGATGGAAGAAGATTTGGTTTTATTTCTGAAAAATCACTAATGGGCAAAGTGAAATTTCGTATCTACCCATTAAATGAAATGGGAGTGCCGAAGTAAATAGAAAGCCAAGAGGATAATTATATAGACTAAGTTGTATTTATAGCAGATGATGGATAAGAACCTTTTCCTGTGGTTAAGGTTTTTCATTTTGGATTGTGGGGGGTATACATATGACGAATGGGTTAGCTGCCATCTCCATCCCGATGCTGGATGAAGAAATGGGACGGCAGGTTAAAGGACATGTTGATTCACTGACCGTTCCTCAGGGAAGCTTAGGAAGGCTTGAAGAATGGATAATCGAACTGGCCAAGATGACAGGAGAGGCATTTCCGGACATTTCGAAACCGGGGGTGATCGTGTTTGCGGCCGACCATGGAATTACGGAAGAAGGTATTTCGGCTTATCCAAAAGAAGTGACGGAACAAATGGCACTTAATTTCCTGAATGACGGTGCTGCCATCAATGTATTAAGCCGCGCGATAGATGCTTACTTGGACATTGTCGATATAGGGATCGATGCAGATATCGAAGCACCAGGGTTAACTTCTAGAAAAGTCCGCAATGGAACTAGAAACTTTTATAAGGAAGAGGCGATGACAAAGGAAGAAGTAATTCAAGCGCTTGAAATTGGATATGACCGTGCACAGAAAATGATTGCCCGTGGTGCGAACTGCCTGATTCTTGGTGAAATGGGAATCGGAAATACGACTTCCAGTACCGCCATCATCTCCATCGTAAGCGGGAAAAGCGTCGAATCACTAGTGGGGCAGGGAACAGGATTGAAGTCAGAAGGCATTTTACATAAGCGAAGAATAATTGAAGAAGCGATTTCATTAAGAAATCCTAATCCTGATGATCCAATCAATATTTTGATGAAAATCGGCGGGTTCGAAATTGCAGGTATGGCAGGGGCCATGCTCTCTGCAGCGAATAACCGTATTCCCATTCTTGTTGATGGTTTCATTACAACCACGGCTGCTGTATTGGCAAACCTGATTTCCGGACGTGCAGCTGATTATATGTTTGTTGGACATCGATCTGCAGAACCTGGTCATAGAACGGCCATAGAACTGCTTGGCAAGGAGCCGATCCTCGATGTGGGAATGAGAATCGGGGAAGGAACAGGGGCTGCCCTGTCATACCCCATCCTTAAGGCAGCGACATTGGTCATTAAAGAAATGGCAACATTTGAATCTGCAGGCGTGTCAAATAAGTAAGAAATAGGAGACCTTCATTGCGATGGTCTCCTATTTTTATGGTTTCTTTCAGTTCCCTTTTACTTAATGGGCAGATGACCTTTATATTTCTTCATTTTCCTGACGACGGAAGGCTGGCTGATCCCTAAGAATTTAGCCATTTCATATGTGGACTTACATTTTTTACTCGCTTTCATCATCATCCATTTTTCCACTTGCTCGAGGGCGGTATTGAGATCACTATCATCAACCATCATATCGTCAATCATTAGGGTATCATCTATTTTCTCAAAAGATTCTTGTCCATGGAAATGGGAGGGGAGAAAGCCAGGGAAAATTATGGAGTCTTCCGAGGTCAAAATGAGCCGTTCAATCAGGTTTTCCAATTCACGCACGTTTCCTGACCATTTATGCTGAATCAGTATTTCGTAAGTGGAAGGGTGCAATTTCTTATCTGACTTGTATTTCTTGTTGATGATTTCGAGATTATGATTGATTAAGATGGCAATATCATCCTTTCTTTCTCGTAATGGCGGTATTTGGATGGGAATCACATTTAAGCGATAATACAAATCGAGCCTGAATGTTCCCTTTTCCACCATTTCTTCAAGGTTTTGATTGGTTGCCGTTACAAGCCGAAAATCTATCTTATGCTCTTTTTTTCCGCCCACCCTTTTAAAAGTCTTCTCTTGCAGGACATTTAATAATTTCACTTGCATATCCAGCGGAAGCTCACCGATTTCATCCAGAAATAAGGTTCCGTTATCTGCTTGTTCTACTAGCCCTTGTTTCCCCTGCTTCTGCGCTCCGGTGAAGGATCCCGCTTCATACCCAAACATTTCAGATTCAAAAAGACTTTCTGGGATGGTACTGCAGTTGACTTCGATGAAGGGCTCTTTGCTGCGGTAACTCTGATTGTGCAGCCTGCGGGCGAATACGCTCTTCCCTACACCGGATTCACCAAGAAGCATGACTGTCGCATCCGTTTTGGAAACACGGTGTATCGTTTTGGCGATTTGCCGCATTTCCTTGCTGCGATAGATCAGCTCCTCCTGTTCTCTAAGTTCCTCGACCTCCGATTGGTATTCTTGAATCTTTTTCTCCAATTGACCGTACTGATCCTGGAGGTTCCTGATTTCAGTTTGATCTTGGGCATAGCTGACGACACGAATCAATTCACCATCTTCATCAAAGATGGGATAGGCAGTAGACATGACGATTTTTCCCGTCTTCGTATGCTGCATGATCTGGACAGGTGTTTTCTCTTTCAATACCATCGCGGAAATCGAAGGTGAAAGGATTCCTTCCGTTTCGAGCTGGTAAACGGATTTTCCAAGATAATGTTCTGGTTCGATTCCATATATCCACCAATGGTTAGGATTCGTGAATAAAATGAATCCTTTTTCATCGGTCACGGTAATATTATTATTGGATGTGTTGATGATGCATTCCAAAACTCTTTTGACATTGTTATCACTCATCATTTTCCCCCTTATCCACTGTTCCCGTGATTCAAATATAAATCAAAAATAGAGGTGGAATCAAGAATTTTCAGAAATTTCGATTTGGAATTGAATCATTTTTTATAAGAACCCTGCCTGAGATAGTCTCACTCACTTCATTCATCAAAGCTAAAACTAGAGTAATAGAGTAGCGAACCCACCTTAAGTATATGGATATTTACGGTTAACCTACTTATGTTTGGGTATAAATAAAGTAGAGAGTAATCGATTGAAGGAGTGATTGACTTGGCTGAAAAAAGGACCTTGGGACAATATTTATACAACTGCTTAAAAGCAGAAGGTATTACAGAGATTTTTGGTGTGCCTGGAGACTATAATTTCTCATTGCTAGATACTTTGGAAGATTACGATGGGATTGAGTTTATTAATGGACGAAATGAACTCAATGCAGGATACGCTGCGGACGCTTATGCCCGTGTGAAGGGAATTTCGGCACTCATCACCACTTTTGGTGTCGGTGAAATGAGCGCATGTAATGCAATCGCTGGCGCGTACAGTGAAAATGTGCCGCTCATACATATTGTCGGCTCGCCAAAGTCCATGATGCAACAGGATAAGGAGCTTGCCCATCATACGTTAATGGACGGAGATTTTGATGTTTTCCGTAAGGTTTATGAGCATATCACCAGTTATACGGCAATTCTTACCCCGGAAAACGCAGCTAGGGAGATACCGGCTGCAATCAGAATCGCGAAAGAAAAGAAAAAGCCCGTTTATTTGGTAGTGGCCATCGATCTTGTTGAAAAACCGTTGCTTTCTCACGGTGAGACTTCTGAAAATATGGCCAAAATGAATGTCGATGCGCTGCAGTCAGCAGTGCAGCATATAAAAGGGTTGTTAGAACATGTAAACAAAGCGGTTCTGCTTGTCGATGTGAAAACACTTCGTTATAACTTGCAGAAACCCGTAATGCAGCTCGCTGAGAGGTTAAATATTCCAGTTGCTTCGTTAATGCAGGGAAAAAGCGGGTTTGATGAGAGCCATCCCCAGTATATTGGTGTATACGGCGGAGCTTTCGGAAGTAAGGATGTAACTCAGACTGTTGAAGAAGCGGATTTCATCATAGCCGTTGGAGCTGTTTGGTCAGACGTCAATACATCCAAAGGTACAGCAAAGCTTAACCCGTTGAAAATGGTGGAAATTCAACCTGACACATTAAAAGTGGGGGAAGCCAGTTATATGAATGTCAGGGGGGAGGAAATTATAACTGCGCTCCAGGACATTGGTTACCGGCAGAACGAATCTGTTGGAAACATCTCATTTCCGTATGACACAATGGTGGAAGACCCATCAGCACCACTGAAAGCGGCTTCCTATTATCCTCGAATTCAGCAAATGTTAAAAGAAAATGACATTGTGGTCACGGAAACAGGAACATTCTCTTATGGCATGTCACAGGTCAGGTTGCCGAAAGGGGCGACCTACATAGCCCAGGGAGGCTGGCAAAGCATCGGATATGCCACGCCCGCAGCTTTGGGTGCTTGTATAGCGGATAGAAACCGACGTGTTCTATTGTTTACCGGGGACGGCTCGATACAGCTGACAGCACAGGAAATAAGCTCGATGCTGGAGAACGGCTGCAAGCCCATCGTGTTTATTCTCAACAATAACGGTTACACGATAGAAAAATTCTTGAACGTAAAAGTCGATATAGAAAAACAGAAATACAACGAGATACCAGAGTGGGATTATACAAAATTGGCTGAAGCGTTTGGTCAAGAGGCATTTACAGCAAGAGTCGAGACGAATGGTGAACTGGATGATGCCATTACAAATGCTCAGAACGCCGATAACCTTTGCCTCATAGAATTGGTCGTGAAAGATCAAATGGATGCCCCGGAATATTTACAAAAAATGAGGCAGTATCTTGAAAAGCAAGAGAAACTAAAGTAATGCCATGTTCAAAATGCTCTCACGCTGAACCATGTTTTAAAAGAAAACTGGTTATCTTTCATGATTTTTTGAGGGTTTGTTAAGGATTCGGAACGGTCTAATCCCGAAAACTGATTTTAAAACAATACTTATGATATACTTTATGGTTTTTTACTGTAATCCTTATTGGATTGAAGAAATATGCGACACTCCTGCCGAATAACTGGCTAGCCAAGACCCCACAGGCGCTTGCTTTGATGTGGCTTGGCAGACAGTCGGCGGAAAGGGAGCGGATTTCTGAAATCAAGCTGGAACGTTTTTTAAAGAAAGGTCTTCTGTTATGAAGGCCTTTTTTTTGTTGGTATAGATACCGTACTTACGATATATCTATACGGCCCGATCAAGGACAAGAGTGGCAAGTTGAAAAAGTAATCAGGATATACCCAGAATGATAATACCAATATTGGTCACTGGCATTTCAAAATTGAAACCGAGAATTTTGAAATTAAGAGTAATATGAAAATGTCACGAAGTAATAGGGAAAATATCTATTTTTCCTAAGTAGAGAAAACCATTCTTTTTACGGTCGGCCATTTCTGTAGATAAGGGGGCATAAAAAATGCGTAAAAATTTATCATTAGCGCGGTTAATAGAATCGAATAAAGAAAATCTCAACAATAATCAGCTATTCATAGATTATATTGAAGAAAAAGTTCATAAAAAGCAAGTGGAAATGCAGGATAGACATGTGACAAAACAGGCAGGTGATGATGATGTTATTAAGAAAAGCTTGGTTCTTACAACAAACGATTGTCTATCATAGAAAAAAGAAGGATGAAATAGCCCAACGAAAGGAATTATCAAGCTTGGAAGGAGTCCGTGTCAGTAATCAACTTAATTATGCGATTGTGGAAATGCAAAGGTTAATGCGCGAGTGAGGATGGATTCCAAAAAGATAATGAGAATGGCTATAAGCCATAATATCAGTTGGCGGCTATTTGACATTATAATACGCAAAAAAGCGTGTATGATAGTTTATCAATACAAGCTTTTTTGCTCTTTTATCAAGGCCTATAGAGTTAATTTTTTAGCCATCAATCGGTTATTGCCATCAATCATTTAGTTAAGTACACGAACTGCCTTTACAAAGCTAGGTCCCCAGTAAGAACTGTTGATGTTAGCGTAGGATACACCTTTAGATGTAGAAGCATTCAGCATTTGACCGTTACCGGCATAAATTCCCACATGATTGATTACACCATCATTATTGGTATCGAAAAATACTAAATCCCCTTTTTGGAGGGATTTTGAAGATACAACTGTACCAACGTGTGATTGTGCCACTGAATTTCGAGGCAAGGAAACACCTGCACTTTGGAATGCCCTTAATGTGAATGAAGAGCAATCAAATACATCAGTGCGTGAAGTGCTCGCACCGTAAACATACCTGGCTCCCATATATTTAGCGCCAGCAGCCAAAACTTGATCCGCCTTGGTCGATTTGGACGGTTTTTTAATTGCAGATGCCGAGGCTTTCCCGGAAACCCGGATGGATTGGCCGATACGAATACGATTTGAATTGGAAATATTAGGGTTCATTTTAAGTAGGGCACTAAGGGAAAGGTTATATCTTTTAGAGATTGTTGAAAAGGTATCCCCTAATTTAACCACATAAACTTCTGTTGTATTTTTACTATTATTCGAACTCGTATAGTTGTTAAGGGTATTAACCTTCAAGACCTGGCCGGGAAAAATAAGGTTACTAGTCAAATTGTTTTTAGACTTTAATTGTTTGACAGTCATATTATTGACTCTAGCAATTTTATCCAGGGTGTCACCGGATTTGACCTTATATGTAGCATTAGAAGGACTGTTTTTAGCCGTAGAGCTAGATACAGGGGCTTTTCCGGAAACCCGGATGGCTTGGCCAATATAAATTCGATCCGAATTAGAAATATCAGTGTTTAATTTAAGCAGAGCACTAAGGGAAAGGTTATATTTTTTAGCGATTTTTGATAAAGTATCCCCGAGTTTAACCACATATTTTTCGGTTTTATCTATATTTTTATCTGTATGGTTGTTAAGGTTATTAACCTTCAAGACTTGGCCGGGAAAAATAAGGTTACTAGTCAAATGGTTTTGAGATTTTAATGCTTGGACAGTTGTATGATTAGCTTTAGAGATTTCATCAAGGCTGTCCCCTGATTTAACTTGATAAGAACCAGCATAAGCGGAAGTGCCTGCCACTAAGGTACCTATAATAGTTCCTGCAAGAATGAAAGAGTTTTTAGAATTGTTCATTTAGGAAAGTTCCTCCTGATGTGGTAAAAAAATATGTAACATTTATATTATAAGGGTATGGAATATAAAAAACATGACCCATATAAATAAAATTAAACTTTTTCGTCATTTTTCAGGTAATCTTGCTACAGGGAAATGGGGTTTTATGGGATTCAGGTGGAGTGTAAGAGGGCCATACTGTAATTTCGCATAAATGGATAAAAAGAGCATTTCATAAAATGGAAGTTTGAGGTAATTAAAAAGAAAGGTAAGTATAGCATATCCTTACCTTTCCATGATTCATTTTTTAATATTGTCTATAAACGTAGGGATCATTCGGTTCAGCGATTTTACTATGTGATGATACTTTGAGCAGGGGAATGGTTTTCTTGAATGGCTGATAATAAATGGATTCCAATTCACCTGTCACGGAATACCACTCATCATTTTTAGGATGCATTCCTTCAGGAAATTCGATTAGCATACCGAATACCCCAGAGTCCGCGACACAGTGAATGACCCCAAAACGAAACAGGAATGCCTGGTTTTTGGCTAGCTCATTTGAATTGTACGTAAATCCGGTTAACGTTATTTGCTTGCCAGTGAACTTTCCAGGAGAGTAATAGATGGCTTCTAAATCGTTTAGATAGTTTTCATCTGTTAATTGAAGACTATCACGATCAACCAAGCCTTTGAGAGAGTTATCCATTAAAGTTAAATAGTCATCCTTGCCATAATAAAGACTCGTATCCGGCTGCAGGAATTGATGCTGGCTATATTCATCCGAGTCTTCATATACCGGGAAATGAAATCCTTTTTTTTCTACAATATTGGAGTCCATAGTGGCAACAGGCAAAAAGAGACCGGTTAAAATGGGAATGAAGAATAGGAAATAAGTAAGGTTCCTTTTCCATTTCTTATTTTCCTGGGAGTGATCATGTCCACACTGACAATCAACACATTCTTCTTGATCATCTTCCTTAAAATATAAGTAAGATCCCATTAACGTGAATATTGCCAGTATATAGATGGCAATCTGTGAAACATATGAATATTCCATATTAATGTATTTAGATATATTCCCTGAGGCGTGTAAATGCATGAATAAAAAAGTAAGTCCAAGTAATATGAATAATCTTCCCATATAAAACACCCTCTTTAAGAAATAAACAATAAAGTTAGGCCTAAGACGGAAATAAATATATAGGCCATCAAACATAAAACGAATTTTGTTTTGAAGGTACCTAAAAGCATGATCGTATTTTTAATATCAAACATGGCCCCAAATACAAGAAAAGCAACTAGTGAAGAGGGCGAGAAGGTACTTCTAAAAGAACTTGCAACAAAGGCGTCCGCTTGGGAACACAAGGACATGACATAGGACAAAGCCATCATGACTGCATTCCCGGATAGTTTTCCTTGACCGATTTCAAGCAATAGGGATGTTTTCAAAAAGGTTTGAATGGCAGCTGCCAGCAATGCACCAATGATTAAGTATTTTCCAACAGAAAAGAATTCTTCAATCGAGTGTTTGAACATCCCCGTTATTTTGTCTTTAAAAGTAAGTTTATGGTGATGTATATGTTCGATATGTTCCTGTTTAAGCTGATTTGTCTTAAATTGAAAAGACAGGATGCATGCAATGATCAGGACGACCGCGAATGCAATTCCGCCACGATAGAAAACCATGCTCCAGCTATTACCAAACGCTATATAGGTGGAAAACAGGACGATCGGATTGAGTATGGGTGCAGAAAGCATAAAGGCAATGGCCGCTGAAAGAGGAACCCCTTTAGCGATCAAACGGCGGGTAATCGGGACGATCCCGCACTCGCAGGCAAGAAAAAAGACTCCTGCACCTATTGCGGATAGAACAGATAAGATCGGATTTTTCGGAATGATTTTTGCAATCATCTCTTCTGACACAAACATTTGGATAATTCCAGATATAAGGACTCCCAGTAAAATGAAGGGAAGGGATTCAATTAGGATACTAATAAAAATTGTATTCATTTGCAAAAGAGCCTGAACGTTCATCATAAACCACCTTCCATATTGCTGACTTAACTATATTAGGTTCGTAATAGATGGAAGTCAATTTATTATTACTGGGGGAATATGCGGGAAGTTGAATGGGTAAGGAAATTATGGAAATTGAACTATGGGATATTAAGGGGACTTGAATAATCTAATGTATAAGTTTGGCAGAAATTAAGTATTACTTCAATTTAAGCCTTGTTCCTTTTAAGGCTATGGTTGTCATTAGCAATATTCATAATACTTTCATACACGACTCTTGATATGGATTTCGGGATGCTTACGGACAAAGTAAAATCCCCTCTAAGTTGTGTAACATACCCAGAATTTACACAGTTCACTTAGATGGGATATAATCATGGTTTATTTTTCGGCACAGCTTTATTAATTAGGTTTTTACGGGATATAAACGGATTGTCGGTAACCCAGAAACGCCAAGGATAATCTTTTGCTGCCCCGGAGTTGTCGATTCCGACGCGGGGGCCGCTGGATATGTGTTCAGGCATTTTTCCGGCAGCAAGATATAGCGGGGGATCTGTAAAAGATCGACCATAATCATCCATGGTGATGTCTAGTGCCTTTGTTAGCTTTCCAGGTCCATCAGTCCATTTACGTATATCGGCAATTCCGCGTCTTTCATGCATTAGCTCAAGCCCGGAATACGGTTCAACTGCCCGGATTAAAATTGCCTCCGGATTTTCAGGCCCGCCGCTTACGACATTGACCAGTGTATGTGTGTGCATGACGTATGTATATATCAATCCGGAATTACCGAACATCACTTCCGTCCGTTTTGTCCTTCTATTTCCAAAACTATGTGCGGCCCTGTCCCCAGGTCCAATATAGGCCTCTGTTTCAACAATGAATCCAGAAGCGGTTCCATTCGCTGTTTCTTTTACAATGAGGCAGCCAAGAAGGGATTTTGCCAGTTCAAGCGTGGGCCGCTGATAAAAATCCGCAGGTAAAATTGAATGGTTTATCATAGTATCACTCCATTTAGTCTCATACAGGTAAAATTCCCTTATCAATGAAAAAGAAACATGAAGGAATTAAAAAGGCCGGCTGAATATATCAGCCGGTCCCGAGCATATTTTTAGCCTAACTCTTTTTCCGATTCTTGATCTTTTTTGATTCGTCCTGAACCCACGGAAAGTGCCACTAATATCCCCGCGGAAACAAAAAAGATACCGGTGATGAAAACACTGGAGAATGCATCGATCCAAGCATTTTCAATCGTTTTTACAAGGACATTGCTGACTTCTGCCGGCATTTTAAGGTTTTCCGGATAAAGCATGATGTTGAATAACGCATCCGTTTTATCGGCTAATGCTTTCAGTGCTTCATGCAACATAGGGTCCTTTTGGCTTACGACCGCATCATCCATATTTTGCTGGAGATTGTGATTCATGACAGCGTTCAAAATTGTGATGCCCATCGTTCCTCCTATAGATCGGAAGAATGTGGAAGCCGCTGTAACCGACCCTAGCTGGGATTTTGGAAACTCGTTTTGAACGGCAATCATCAATGTCGGCATGACAAGACCCATACCTATTCCAAGGATGGCCATGAATGAGTACGCAGTGAAAATAGTCGTACTGCCGTCCATCATGCTCATTAGGAAGAAGCCAAGCGTTGCAAAGGCCATTCCAAAGGTAAGCACGGTACGAAAACGGAATTTCAATAGTAACCGCCCGCCAATGATGCTGGAAAGAATCATACCGATCATCATCGGAGTCATGGTCGACCCCGCTTTTGTTGGTGAAACTCCCAGTACGCCTTGCATGAACAGCGGGACGAACATGATTGCCCCGAACATGCCAAGGCCAAGCAGGAATCCCAAAATATTCGTGGTGGAAAAAACTCTATTTTTAAAAAGGGATAAATCAAGGATCGGTTCGACTGCTCTTCTTTCAAAAATGATGAATAGGGCAATGAAGACAATGGTGCTGCCGAAAATCAAGAGAGATTCCAGTGATAACCATTCGAATTTATCACCACCGAAGGTCAAGCCCAGCAGTAACAGCACAATACCAGGAATCAAGGTGAAAATCCCCAGATAATCGATATTCACTTTCTCTGCTTTCCTTATGGCTTCATGTTTCAATCCTACATAAATCAAAATGGCAGATAGTAAGCCCGTCGGTACATTGATCAAAAAGATCCAATGCCAGCTTATATGGTCAACGATCAGGCCGCCCAGAAAAGGACCAATGACGGAACTTAAACCAAAAAGGGCTCCAAATACACCCTGCCATTTGGCTCTTTGTTCGGCAGAGAATATATCGCCGATTATCGTTTGGGATAAAGGCATGATCATCCCGCCGCCGATTCCCTGCAGCCCTCTATAAATAATCAATTGCTCCATCGAAGTGGCTGTGGCACATAAAAACGAACCAATCGTAAAAATGATCGTACCAAGCAGATAAAGGGAACGTCTGCCATATAAATCAGATAGCTTTCCAACAATGGGTACAACAGTCGTTGAGGCTATTAAATAGGCAGTCGTCACCCATGCAAAGATAGTAAAACCATTCAATTCGCCGATAATTGTCGGCATGGCCGTACCGACGATCGTCTGTTCCAATGAACTGAAAAACATTCCAATGATCAATCCTGTTAAAACTAGCTTGGTATTGACCGCTTTTTTTTCCATTTGCATACGATTTCTCCATTCCTGGAACTGTATTCCTTATCCGTTTTGTGACTGATAGGTCAAAATTATAAATCCGAAATGACCATTTAGTCAACGGTTTTTTCGCTGAAAATTTCAATTGCATGAAGGTGGATATCAAGATTCATCCATAACAATTAAGTAATTCGACCAGAAACCACCAAATCCTTCCTGATTAATATCTCCAACGTGTTTCCATTTATGATATCCGATATAATAAGAAGGAATATAGATGAACTTATGATTGGAAGTGTAAGATATGAATAAAAAAATCGGGTTTATTGGATGCGGCAAAATGGGTGAGGCAATGCTTGAGGGCATGTTGCTTGCAGAGGTCATTTCACCTGAAGGGATCATGGTCAGTACTGCGAGTGTGGAAACCAAAACTAAAATCACCACGAAATATAACGTTAAAGGCACTTTGGATAATATAGAGGTTGCCGGTTTTGCCGACTTTCTCTTTCTAGGGATCCAACCTGCCATGCATAAGCAAGTGATTGAAGAAGTGAAGAATCATGTGAAAGAAGACGCTGTGATCATTACCATGGCAGCTGGGATCACTATATCTTTAGTTGAGAGCAGCTTCGGAAAAAAAGTGAAGGTTGTCCGGACGATGCCAAACACTCCTTCGCTTGTCGGTGAAGGCATGACCGCCATGAGCATCAATGATGAAATTACCGATGCTGATATAGAGGATGTTACTGCATTGCTGAATAGTTTCGGTAAAACGGAAATCCTGCATGAAGATTTGATGGACGCAGTACCGGCCATCAGCGGTTCGTCGCCTGCTTATGTATACATGTTCATCGAGGCGCTGGCTGATGGAGGGGTCCGTGATGGCATTCCAAGAAAACAAGCATACCGAATGGCAGCACAAGCTGTAATGGGAGCTGCTAAAATGGTACTGGAAACGGAAAGACATCCTGCTGCTTTAAAGGATGATGTCTGCACGCCGGGCGGTTCAACGATAGCTGCGGTAGCGTCTTTAGAAGAGAATCAGCTAAGATCCAGCATTCTGCAAGCAATGAAGGCCTGCACGGATAAAACGAAAGGTTTCAGTAAGTGAAGAAAGATGGATTGCCTATTAGCGGGCAATCTCATTTTGGGTGATATTTTCAGAATGTTTGGTGAAAAAAGAGGGGGCAGCATAATGAATGGTTATATAGAAGAACTTAGGAAGATACTGACGTCAGAACAAGTAACGGTGAATGAAACACTATTGGAACAGCACAGCCATGATGAATCATATCACACTCCGCATTTACCCGATATGGTCATTTATCCAAGGGATACTGCGGAAGTCAGCGCAGTCATGAGTTATGCGAATGAGCATGAAATACCGGTCATTCCTTTTGGATTGGGATCAAGTTTGGAGGGGCATGTTGTTCCAGTCAAAGGGGGAATTTCCCTGGATTTGTCCTTGATGAATCATATACTGGAAATCAGGGAAAATGATTTCCTTGTGAAGGTCCAACCAGGTGTGACAAGGACGCAACTCAATAAAGAATTAAAAAAATACGGTTTGTTCTTTTCCGTCGACCCTGGCGCCGATGCTACATTGGGAGGGATGGCAGCTACGAATGCAAGTGGGACGACCTCGGTCAAATATGGGATAATGCGCGATCAAGTCAGGGATTTGGAAGTGGTTTTAGCAAACGGTGAAGTGATTCATTCCGGAAGTTTAGCGACAAAATCATCTTCAGGCATTCACTTGAATGGCTTGTTTGTCGGCTCAGAAGGTACGCTAGGTGTATTTACTGAACTGACTTTAAAGGTATACGGCATTCCTGAAGTCACCATGGCTGGGAGAGCTTCATTTCCAACCGTCGAACAGGCAGTATCTGCGGTTAATGGGATCATGCTTGCTGGAATCCCGATTGCACGAATTGAATTGGTTGATGCCGAGTCCATAAAAAAAGTTAATCAATTCATGGACAAATCCTATGATGTCCAACCAACTTTATTCCTCGAGTTTCATGGGAATTTTGCCGGACTGGAACAGGACGTCAAATTTGCCAAGGAAATCGTAAGTGATTTTGGTTGTGGGGATATCCAGTTTGAAACCGATTCAAAAGCACGGAATGCCTTATGGGAAGCGCGCCATAACCTCGCATACGCATTCATTCACAGCGCACCTGGAAAGAAGCTGATGGTGACCGACGTAAGTGTGCCCCTTCATGAATTATCGAATGCCATATTGGATACAAGGAAGAAGGTCGAACAATCCAAAGTGGAGGGTGCGATTGTAGGACATGTAGGTGACGGGAATTATCATGTATTGTTCATGATCGATCTGAAAAATCCTGAAGAAGTTAAAGAAGCGAAGAGGTTAAATGAAGAAATCGTCGAATATGCATTAACAAAAGGCGGTACATGTACGGGTGAACATGGGGTAGGACTTGGAAAATCGAAGTATCAGCGAAGGGAGCATGGAGGAGCTTACGAAGTGATGAAAACGATCAAACAGGGATTAGATCCGAAAGGAATAATGAATCCTGGGAAGATCTTCATAGATTAAGAGGCATATTCTATTTTGTAGATTAGTAATAACATCAAACAAACTTGATCACATATAAAATGTGGTGGAAATCTTGCGTATTATTGGGGCCAAGCCGAAAATGCCAATTACATATCACGAAATATAAACATATATTCGCATAAAAATGATTTTCGACTTTAATTCGAGCTCTAATCGGAAAAATGGTCCGTTCGATCTTATAATTCGACCTATATCTAGTTAAATCGCCCGATCGTGCCGATATTCCGACTATATTCGGAATATCGCCAGTAGTGCGAGGTAATCCGACATGATCCAGATATTGTATGAAGAAGTACAGCTTCAACGGGATTCTCGTCCAAAAAAATAAGACTCCAGACAAGATTGTGTCTGGAGTCTTATTTTTTTATTAAGCGTTAATGTTATTTGAGTTTAAGGCATTTTCAACACTTACATAGTTGTAGCCAAGGTCTGTGGCAACTGCTTCGAACGTGATTTCACCGTTCGCAACATTGACGCCTTTAGCAAGTGCATCATTTTCAAGGATTGCTTTGATGGCACCTTTGTTTGCAATTTGAAGTGCAAATGGTACTGTTACGTTAGTTAATGCAACTGTAGAAGTTTGAGGCACTGCTCCTGGCATATTCGCCACTGCATAATGCACTACTCCATGTTTAACATAAGTAGGGTTATCATGTGTTGTTATGTGGTCGACCGTTTCAAAGATACCGCCTTGGTCGATTGCAACATCTACAATGACTGAACCAGGAGACATCGATTTAACCATTTCTTCAGTAACGAGCTTAGGAGCTTTAGCACCTGGAATCAATACAGCACCGATCACTAAATCGGCATCTTTAACTGCTTCCGCAATATTATAAGGGTTGGAGATAAGTGTAGTCAGTTCATTTCCGAAAATATCATCAAGTTGACGTAGACGGTCAGGGCTTAAGTCAAGGATGGTAACATCTGCGCCTAATCCAATAGCGATTTTAGCAGCATTCGTTCCAACCATACCTCCGCCGACAACAGCGACTTTACCACGTTTAACTCCAGGAACTCCGCTTAATAGTATTCCTTTGCCGCCGTTATTTTTTTCAAGGAACTGAGCACCGATTTGTGCAGCCATGCGTCCTGCAACTTCACTCATTGGTGTCAATAAAGGAAGTGTGCGGTTTACTGCAACCGTTTCATAAGCAATGGCCAAGACACCGCTTTCTTTTAGGGCCTGAGCTAGTGCCGGTTCAGCCGCAAGATGTAAATATGTGAAAAGGATTAAATCTTTTCGGAAATATTTATATTCAGATGAGATAGGTTCTTTTACTTTCATGATCATTTCTGTGCTTGACCAAACGCTAGCAGCGTCCTCGACTATAACAGCACCAGCTTCTTGATATGATTCATTTGTAAAACTGCTTCCTAGACCTGCGTTCATTTCGATTAATACTTCGTGACCTGCATTGACTAATGCCACAACCCCAGCTGGAGTGATAGCTACACGGTTTTCATTGTTTTTAATCTCTTTTGGAATTCCTATTCTCATCTTAATCCCTCCAATAATGTGTTTTTACTATTTGTATCACAAGTATAGTTGGAAAAAGAAATAGTTAGTATGTGGAAATCAGAAAATTGAAAATGGTGTATTTGTGGAATTCCACAAACGCAGTGTCAAAAAATATGGGCTCGCCAGGAACAAGACCTTTTTAAAGCTGAATTCAATTCTTTGCAATAGGCTCTTGAATGCGCTCTAAAATCCTTCTTTTCTTATAAAGCATGATTCCCGTATCGGCTATATCGGCAATCATGGAACGATTTGTAAGGGCGCCAAAGATTATTCCGGCAACAGGAACCATTTGCAAAAGCTTTTTCCAGCCAAACTGATCACGGTATGTATAAACGACTTCCCGCCAACCTTGCAGTTCGGATGCTATTTCCCTTTTTGATTGGGAATCGGTCTGGTTCATTTTCGACAATTCATTTAATAGAGCCTTTTTGCCGACAACATCCGATGTTGTGAATTGCAGACATTTGACGATGAAAATACGTTCTTGGCGGTCTCTAGGATTGAAGCCATATGTGATGGCGATATCCTGAAGCGTTTTGATCGACATGCCGAGAAGAAGAGGGATGTCGATGGCCAAGGTGAAGATTCCGCCAATCCCTGTAGTGGCACCTTGAACCGTTGCCAATTTGCTGCCTGAATTTTTAATATCCTGACTCACACTATCCATGATATGGAGGGGTATGCTTGAAACATCTTCCAGGGCTTTAATTTCCAACTCGGGAACCTTGGCTTGCAGCTGACTTAAAATATGAGCTTCTTTCGTTAAATATTTTCCGCCATTCTGAATGTAGCTGCCGATTTCATCAAGCATGACACCCACCTTTTTCTGAATGAAATCCGGTGTCAACTTATCCAATAGCTTGAAGGGGATCCGCCCGATCCGTTCCCAAAACCATAGTCCTTTCTGATCTTTCTCCCATTTTTCAATGATTGTTAATTCTTTTTCAAGCTCTTCTTTTGTTTCAAGTTTCATATGATCAACCTTTCCACACTTCTAGTATTCCATATCAGGGAATATATCATTAATTTTTCTTGTGAAATTCATCATATTGATTAAGTTTAATGTTAAGAAAGAGGGACATTTTTTGAATCGGGTCTTTTAGCCGAATATTTCCCACTTCAGAGATTCTTTTTAATCTGTAATTCAATGTATTCACATGGATATGAAGATTACTTGAAGCTTCATTTGGGTTGCAGTCTTTCTCTAGATAGACAGTGAGTGTTTGCAGCAATTCCGTCTGGTTCTTCATGTCATATGCTTTTAGCCTAAGGATGGAAGGATGAACACGACGCTGTTTGTTGCTTGCGAGTGTTTCAATCATTTGAAACATGCCAAGTTCTTCATAATGTAAAATGAGTTTCATGTCATCCGGGAAAATATTCTTCATTTTAAGGGTGTATTGAGCTTCTTCGTAACTTGATTTAACATCCATTAAGTTTTTATACATATTGCCAGCCGTTCCAAGAATATGCTCGACACCGAAACGCCGTTTCATCTCCAGAATGAAAAAAGGAATGAACTCATAAATCGATGAAGTGAAAGAAGGGCTGTTTTCCTGGTTGCCTCCCGCGAAAAGAATGAGCTTGTTATGGTCAATGGCAAATAAGGAACTGTTTATCTTTTGAGTGGTCGTTAACATGTATGAAATGTAGCGCTCCACTTCGCGATTGATCTCTTTAGGAAATTCGAATACCAATATGGAAAAAACCACTGGAACGTGGATGGAAAATTTCTTGAAATTTTCAATTATTTCCGATTCTTCTTGGTAGTGCCCGGTCAACATGCGCCAAAGGAACTCTTGATGACCTGCTTCTTTCCTTTTCTTTTTCAATTGCAATTGCTGTAACTGGTTCTTCGCCTCCTTGGCAGCGAATTGGAGAAATTTCATATCTTCTTCGGAGAAAGGTTCATTTACTTCCAAAGCCCAAATGAAACCAAGTACTTCATTATTTTTCCGGATGGAAACCGCAACCCTGTTACCGAGACCGACATCATTGATGGCCCCGATTTTAATGGGGGCATCTTCTTTCAATAACGCGGGGATGAAGCCATCTTTCCATAAACTGTTGATGACCTTTTCAGGGACACGTCTTCCGATTATGGTCATGATACGAGCCTGATCCGTAGTATCATCGTGTGTGCTATAAGCAAGTAAGCGATGGTTACCGTCCTCGATTGTAATGGGGCAACCCAAAACAGAACTGATTCTATCGGCAAACTCCATCATATCTCCATAAAGGTCTTTAAAAATATCTCTATTTTTTTCGAATTCCTTCATTTTTATCTTGCCCCTCGCTAAAAAAAATTCCTTCTCCTTGAATTTTAAACGATTTCCTATTAATAAGCATAGATAAATCCTTTGTTAAAACAGAAAATCCCTACCGATGGAAACCGGAAGGGATTTTATTTTAGAATAAGAAGTTAATTAAAAGATAAAGCAAACCAGCTAATGTTGCCGAGATGGGAATGGTAATGAACCAAGTGATGATCATTCTTTTTGCCGTTCCCCATTTTACGCCCTTGACACGATGTGCTGATCCAACACCAAGGATTGAAGACGAAATAACATGGGTTGTACTGACTGGCATGTGTATTACTGTCGCGCCGAAAATGATGAAAGCACCGGTTAAATCCGCTGCAACACCATTGACCGGACGGATTTTCATGATTTTGCCGCCAACGGTTTTAATGATTTTCCATCCGCCGACGGAAGTTCCAAGCCCCATTGCTAGCGCACAGGAGAATTGAACCCAGAAGGGGATATCGGTACTTGATGCATAACCATTTGCAATAAGGGCCATCGTGATGATACCCATCGCTTTTTGAGCGTCGTTCGTTCCGTGGGTATACGATTGAAGTGCCGCAGTAGCAATCTGTATAGTACGGAATTTTTGGTTTGTTTTTGTCAGGTTATTGTTTTTAAAGACTACTTTAAAGATGCTGTATACGATAAACCCGATTGCAAAAGCAATTAGCGGGGAGAAAATCAAAGCTTGAAGAATTTTCATGAACCCTTCCCATTTAATGCCGGCGAAGCCTGCTGCAGCAATGGCGGCACCTGCAATCGAACCAATCAATGCATGGGAGGAACTGCTTGGTATTCCGTAATACCAAGTAAGAAGGTTCCATATGATAGCGGCAAGCAGAGCAGCCATGATTACATATGAACCATTCGGAAGCGTGAACGGATCCACGATATCCTTCGTTATGGTCTTCGCTACTCCAGTAAATGTCATAGCTCCGACGAAGTTCATGATGGCTGCCATGATGATGGCATGCCTAGGCTTCATGGCCTTTGTTGAAACAGCAGTCGCTATTGCATTGGCTGTATCATGAAAACCATTGATGAAGTCAAATGCTAAAGCAAAGAAAACGATTAATATTGTTAAAATTAATAAAGTATCCATTTATTGGGGTACTCCTTAGGCGTTTTTCATTATGATTGTTTCAAGTGTATTGGCCACTGCTTGACAGTGATCGGCGATCTCTTCAAGGCTTTCGTAAATTTCTTTATATTGAATGATCCTGATTGGATCTTTTTCAACTGTAAACAAGTTTTTGATTGATTGACGTTGGATTCCGTCACAAACTGATTCAAGATCTTTAATTTTGATTGCATTTTCACGAATCATTGGCAATTTCTTAGTGGATAGTGTATCGACAGCATTTTCAATCTCATACGTACACTGTTTGATTGCATCCACAAACTTAAGCATATACTCATCTGCATTGACAATTGAGTACATCTCGAATAATGCTGCACAGTGTTCCAAACCGTCTATGACATCATCCATTCTCATGGTCAATTCAAGTATATCTTCCCGTTCGATAGGAGTGATGAAGGCATTGTTCAGCTCTTTAATCACATTATGAACCATTGAATCGCCTTTATGCTCATAGTCTTTCATCGTATCTGAAAATACTTTGAGATCGGAGATGTTTTTGAGTTTATAATCCGCGAAATAGTCAGCACCTTCTTTAAGGTTTTGAGCGATGTTAAAAAGCATTACTGCGAATTTGTCTTTTTTTGATTTAAAAGCCATGTTAAAGCCTCCCAATTAGTCATGCAAATTTACGCACTTTAGTCGTACGCTTAGTATTAACAAATTGATTGTAACGAATTCATGTAGTATCCGTGAAGGTTTTTCGACGAAAATTTACAAAATCTTAATAAAACTTTATATAAAAACACAAGGAAAATTAAAAAATGGGAAAAACCCTACAATTATAAGGGGAAATCTGCAGAAAAAATGCCTTTCCAATATGGAAAGGCAAAAGGTTCTATAAAAATAAAGCAATTAAATAGTAAATGATTCCAGCTAAGGAAGCAGAAATTGGCAATGTAATGAACCAAGTGATCAACATGTTTTTTGCGGTTCCCCATTTTACCCCTTTGATGCGGTGTGCTGAACCGACCCCAAGTATGGAAGAAGAAATGACATGTGTCGTGCTGACCGGCATATGCAGGAAGGTTGCACCGAAAATGATGGATGCTCCAGTCATATCGGCAGCCACACCGTTAACTGGACGGATTTTCATGATTTTACCGCCGACGGTTTTGATGATCTTCCAACCTCCGATTGATGTACCAAGTGCCATGGCTATTGCGCAGGATAGTTGTACCCAGAAAGGAACTTCAGAGGTAGAGGCATATCCGTTAGCGATCAAAGCCATCGTGATGATACCCATGGATTTTTGAGCATCATTCGTTCCATGTGTATAAGATTGGATGGCCGCCGTGAGAATTTGTATTCTCCTGAATCGCTTATTGGTTTTTCCTAAATTATTATTTTTGAATACTACCTTGAAGATGCTGTATACAATGAATCCAAGCGTGAAGGCGAGGATAGGGGATAGAATCAATGCTTGTACAATTTTAGTGAATCCACTCCATTTAATCGCATCGAATCCACTAGCCACGATGGCAGCTCCCGCTATTGAACCAATGATCGCATGGGAGGAACTGCTTGGAATGCCAAAATACCAAGTGATTAAATTCCATATTATTGCCGAAAGCAGGGCGGCAAGGATTACATAAGAACCATTGTTCAATGTGAAAGGATCAACGATATCCTTCGTAATGGTATGCGCTACACCGGTAAAGGTCAGTGCTCCTAATAAATTCATTACCGCAGCCATGATGATTGCATGACGTGGTTTAAGCGCCTTGGTTGATACTGCTGTAGCGATGGCGTTAGCCGTATCATGGAAACCATTGATAAAGTCAAAGACCAAAGCAAAAATAATAATTAGCGCGGTTAAGATGAGTATGCTATTCATACATGGAGGACTCCCTTAATTTCAAGTATGTAAAGTGTATATGGATTGCCGCCCATGAATGGGCAGGACAGTTTGCAACTCCTCAATAATTAGGATGGGAGTTTTACATTTGATTATTCTTAAAATTTGGCACCTTCTTTTTTACTTGGTTTTAAGCCGAACTATTCAATTGTAACGAATTTCATACCTATAAGGATAGATGTTTCGTCATTTTTTTACAAAATATTTAACTTTGTGAATGATTAAAAAGATAAAATGATCCCTTTAATATATATAAATGGTATTTAAGGGTGTCTTTTCGCTTAAGAGGCTCTATAAATCCCGAGGCTTATGGTTAGAAATAGAAGGTGGAGGGATGTATAATTGGTAAATAAAAGTAAGGGGGAATGATGGAATGATTTCAAATATTGGGGAAACGATCACCTTACATAATGGAGTTAAAATGCCACAGTTGGGTTTCGGTGTATTTAAAGTGAAAAACGGCAATGAAACGGTTGAGTCCGTCAAGAAAGCGATCGAAGTTGGTTATCGTGCGATTGATACGGCGGCCATTTATGAAAATGAAGAAGGTGTTGGTCAGGCGATTCGGGAATGCGGAGTGCCTCGTGAAGAATTGTTCATTACATCTAAAGTGTGGAATACAGAGCAAGGATACGAAACGACGCTCCAGGCATTTGATAATAGTTTAAATCGCCTTGGTTTGGAATACTTGGATTTATACCTGATCCATTGGCCGGGAAAAGATAAATATCTGGAAACCTGGAGGGCATTGGAAAAGCTTTATAAGGATGGAAAGGTGAAATCAATCGGTGTAAGTAATTTCCATGTTCATCATTTGGAGAATTTACTTGCAAACAGTGAAGTGAAACCGGTAGTCAATCAAATTGAATTGCATCCACTTTTGACTCAAGTCGAAATTCGTGATTACTGTGCAAAACATGAAATAAAGGTTGAGTCTTGGAGCCCGCTAGGCAGAGGGAACCTATTGGAAGAGCCGACAATTAATCATATAGCGAAGAAGCACGGGAAAAGTTCAGCACAAGTGTTGATTAGATGGCATCTACAACATGATCTAGTTGTAATACCTAAATCGATTACGCCTTCCCGTATCGAGGAAAATACAGAGGTATTTGACTTTTCTTTAAGCCTGAATGAAATGAATCAAATAGATGCCTTGAACAAAAATGAACGGTTCGGTAGCAATCCCGATGAACTTTTGTTCTAAAAAGAATACTGCAAATGATAGGAGGGTGTCCCGAATGGGGCATCCTTTTTCTTTTTCCTCATGAACATAATTGAGACAGTTATTGCTTATAATAACTATGTAACAAAGTTAAGCCTATGGAATACCCGTTTAATATGTCTGTTAATCCTGTTTTCGTTGCCAAATATTTTTTAAAAAAATTAGGTTTTAGATTAATTAAACGGGGAAAATAATGAGTACAGCGGCAAACAAAAAGAATAAATTCACTAACATGAGGATTGTCCAATCAGTTACTCAAGGGCTATAGCTAGCTAACTCCACCCAATAACTAAAACATTCACATTCATTAGATATTGTGCGTAATCGGCATCATACCATTTGAATGTAAAAGTTAAAAATAACTGAAAAAAGGCATGACAATATGGAAGTGATTTGATTTCTTGGAGTCTGCTGCAGAAATTGAAAAAATAACTAATTTGAAGGAGGAAATATATTATGGGATTTTTATGGTCATTAATTATCGGAGGTATCATTGGTTGGTTAGCAGGTATGATCGTTGGACGTGACGTACCATTTGGAATTATCGGTAACATTATCGCTGGTTTTGTTGGTGCATGGTTAGGTTCATTAATTCTTGGGAACTGGGGACCTTCAGTAGCAGATTTCGCTATAATTCCAGCATTGATTGGTGCTATCGTATTTGTCTTCGTCTTAAGCCTTATCTTAAAAGGCATGAGAAAAGCTTCATAAATGCAAAGATTAAGCTGGCCCAAGTGGCCAGCTATTTTTTTTGCCAAAATGAACGGATTTCGTCCCGACATGCCTTTAAACCATCAATTAAGCCCAAATGCAGAAAATCCTGCAGCTGGTTCACAAAAAAATGGGCAACTATTTCATATTAACTATTTCATATTAATGGAAGAAATAAGAACACCGTTCCGAAATCGAACGGTGTTTATTCAGTTTAAATGGTGACATCGAATATCTCAGGTCTATCAATGAAAGGAGCTTCAAGGCTCATTTTTCTTTCTGAAATGGGGTGGATGAATTCGATTTTCCTTGCATGCAGGGCTTGACGTGGAAATGTCTTTTTTCCGCCATACAAAGTATCTCCAGCCAAGGGGTGATTCAAATGACTGAAATGCACCCTGATTTGGTGGGTTCGGCCGCTTTCCAGTGTACAGCTGACGAGCGTCAAGTTTTTCTTGGGATCGCGATTGAGTACCTGAAAATGGGTGACTGCCGTCTGGCCTGTAGAGGAAACCCTTCGTCTCGTGGCATGGTGTCGGTCGCGGCCAATTTTTTCTTTGATTTCGCCTTCGTTCTTTTTAATGTTTCCTTCGACTAAAGCTAGATATGTCCGTTTGATTTCCCTTTCTTCCAACATTCTATCCAGCATGGACCCTATGAGGCGGTTTTTGGCAAAAAGGACCGCACCGGTGGTATCCTTATCAAGCCTATGAATATGCTTGATCATACAGGACTGGCCAGTTTTTTGAAGATGGTGCGCCACTCCATTGATGAGGGAGTGTGACTCACCCGGTTGAGAAGGGTGAGTATCCATTCCAGCCGGTTTATTGGCTATCAATAACACTTCATCTTCATATATGATGGAAATTCCTAAGTCTGCCGCTTGAACTGTTTCATTTTCAGCTTGATCCAATAAAGGGATGCTGATCGTATCTCCTTCATTAAGAACAGTTGACCATGTGACGGAATTTCCGTTCACTGTCACTTCTTTACTCATCCTCCATTCATGGACTAATTTCTTTGGGGCCTTCCACCGCTCCCTAAAAAGCTTTTCCAATGTTAATCCATTCCAACTTTGGAGAACATCTATTATTAAATGTTGGTTAGTTAATTTAAAATTTTCCAATTAAACTCCTACTTTCGACTACTTTGGTTTTAATTAAATGAAAAAAATATATAATAATTATAGATGAGTCATGAAAAAAGTAACCTTGGACCTATTGCTGATGTTTCCGTGGTGGAAATTACCACATATTTTTTACAAAATTTATGTTATTCTAATGGGAAAGAAATCGCTTGTCCTAGAATATACATATAATAGATAGGTCTAACGGATCTGAAAAAAGGTGGTTTTTTTAGTGAAGACGGTCTTTTCTTCAACTGAAGAACAAGAGCAAGAAATAGCGAGTCTCGTTTCTCGTTTCTACGAATCTGTATTTCCAAAATACTTTACGGAAAGTGAAATCCTTCATTTTCGCGAGATTGGCGTTTTAAAGCCCAATCAAAGTTCTGTTACTTACTTGGCAACATTAAGAGACGCATTTCAAGTAATGACATGTCTTCAAGTCCTTATGTCGATATTAGACAAACAGAAGAGAGAAGATTTTATATTGATGGAATCTAAATCTGAAGAATTGTTCCAACATAACATCACACTATTGAATGAATGCGGAATATTCTTCCCCTTTTATTATGACCATTTTTCAAGTATAAACCATGAAGCGAATAATGATATGCAGATGATGGACATCCAGGTGGCGAATCAATATTTAGTATAAGGCAAAAAAAATGAGCCGGCTATAACGGGAGAAGCATTTCCGTTAGGGCCGGCTCATTTTTTACATCCTTAATTAATATCGTGGTCCTCGAACCATTTCTCGAACGTTACTTCATCATTAAAGCCGACGATTCGTTCTTGTTCTTCACCATTTTTATAGTGAACGATGGTCGGGGTCTTTTTGATGCCATAGTCGCTCCATCCTTGTTCAAACTCCAAAAGATTGAATTGAACAAGATCAACACCCAATTTCTCTGCCAAAGGTGCCACGACTGGTGTGGTTTTTTGACTGATTGAATTCGTAGGACTATAGAAATAAACGGTCACGTCTTTACTATCTTGGAGGTCCTGCTCCAACTCTACAGGAAGGATCAAATTTTGATAATTGGGGTCATCCAGCTGATCGACAGTAGCAGGTTTAAGCTTATCCTTGCCGTATGGATTTCCTTTTGATTTTTCTTCTTTTTTCATGTTTGTAAAAACGCCCAGCAGGACAAAAAGGGCGACGATTATCACTAAAAATATAGCCATTTTCTTCATTAAGCTGCAACCTCCTTGGATCTTGTCCATACGATGTAAAAAATAATGATGAATGCAGTCAAGGCTAGAACGTGATGGTGATGAAACCAATATGTTTATATATTGTCCTGTACATGGAACCATTCCTCATGCAAGGGGTGTGGTCGGGAAAGACTGAAACCTTTGCAAATAATGATATGTGGAAATGTATGCACCGATGGCTGTTACTATCATGGTATAAAAGCAAATCCAATGATTTTTTCGAATGATTGCAATTCCTAAAATGATTGTAAAAGGATCCGTGATGATCCGCTGGTACCAACAGAGCGCAAACGGTTCATTTTGCTTAATTTCAGAGAAATAAAAGCTTCCAAACATAGCAATGATGGAGCAGCCAAGGCTACAGTTAATAAGTTTTCCCCATTGCAAATAGTCTTGTTCATGGTTCCTCTTCCCCATCTCTTTTTGCTCTCATGAAAAGTATAGTATGTATGGACGGGGTCTGTAAAATATATATTCTTTTTAACGGACATTAAGATTGGCTTTTATCCATGCAATTTTGAAATCCATGGGTAGGTTCAGTTGTTTTAATTTTTGTATAAGGGGTATAATTCTTATGGAAGAGATTAAAGGAGTCTGAGGAAAATGCCTAATTTGGACCTGCATAAATATGAAAAAATAATGGAAATACGTAATATGAGGCTAGGAGACATAGATGAAATAATTGCTTTGCAGTCGAGTTGCTTTCCTGGAATGGTTCCCTGGAAGCGAGAACAGCTTGAGAGTCATCTGGCAATTTTTCCGGAAGGACAGTTTGTGGCTGAATATGATGGAAAAGTGATTGGCTCATGTTCCAGTCTCATTATTAATTTTGACGAATATGATGACCGACATACATGGGATGATGTAACAGATAATGGATATATCACGAATCATAATCCGGACGGTTATAATTTATATGGGATCGAGGTCATGGTCCATCCTAAATTCCGCAGGATGAAAATTGGTCAAAGACTATATGATTCAAGGAAAGAACTTGTTGCCCATTTGAATTTAAAAAGCATCATTATCGGCGGCAGGATTCCCAATTATCATAAACATGCGGATGAACTGTTACCAAGGGAATATGTGAAAGAAGTGCAATTGCATAAAATATATGATCCGGTTCTTTCGTTCCAGCTTTTAAATGGGTTCACGCTTATGAGGATCAATCCTAATTATTTGCCGGATGATCTGCAATCGAATAAGTATGCTACACTCATGGAGTGGAATAACGTCGATTATCAACCGAAAACAAAACGTTATTATAAAACATCAGAACCGGTAAGGATCTGCGTCGTGCAATACATGCTGCGTAAAATCGATTCATTCGAAGACTTCGCTAACCAAGTCGAGTATTTCACCGACGTTGCTTCGGATGCTAATGCGGATTTCGCCGTGTTCCCGGAATTATTCACCACCCAGCTGATGTCTTTCTTGAATGAAAGATCACCAAGCTTGGCTGTACGGAAACTGTCGGATTTCACGGAGCAGTACATTGAATTGTTTACCACTTTAGCTGTAAGGTATAACGTCAATATCATCGGCGGTTCCCATTTCGTAAAAGAAGATGATGACAATATTTATAATATCGCTTATTTATTCCGTCGCGATGGGACGATTGAAAAGCAATATAAAATTCATATCACACCAAATGAAAGAAAGTGGTGGGGTATTAACGCAGGTGACCGCGTTCGAGTCTTTGATACGGACTGTGGAAAAATCGCCATACAAATTTGTTATGATATTGAGTTTCCGGAACTCGCCCGGATTGCTACCGACATGGGAGCCAAAATCATATTCACTCCATTTTGTACAGAAGACAGGCAAGGCTACCTGCGAGTTCGTTATTGTGCCCAGGCCCGTGCTGTGGAAAACCAAATTTATACCGTCATTTCCGGAACGGTCGGGAATCTTCCGCAAACGGAAAATATGGATATTCAGTATGCCCAATCGGGAATCTTCGCTCCATCGGATTTCGAATTTGCGCGTGACGGCATAGTTGGGGAAACCAGCCCGAACCTTGAGATGGTCCTGATTGGCGATGTTGATTTGGAGATCTTAAGGCGGGAGCGTCAGTCTGGTACTGTAAGGCAATTGAAAGATCGCCGCCATGATATTTACAATCTGCATTACAAAGATGGCGAAAAATAAAGAGGTAAAAGAGCTCGTGATGTGAAGAACGCTAGATTTGGTTCTTTTCATTACGAGCCTTTACTTCATTTATTGGAATAAATATGATAATTTTGTATATGTAAGGCAGATACATAATAATTGCAAATTAGGCGTTTGGGAGGAGATGTTGGAGATGGACTGGAAATCTATATACACCACTTGGGCAGGGTACCAGAATTTAAATGGGGAATTACGTGTCCTCCTTGAGGAAATGCAGCGGGATGAAGCAAAACTCGAAGATGCCTTTTATAAAAATTTAGAATTTGGAACAGGCGGAATGCGTGGGGAAATCGGAGTGGGAACGAACCGAATGAATCTTTACACTGTAAGGAAGGCTACGGTTGGGTTGGCTCAATATATCTCTTCGTTTGGAGAAGAAGCAAAAGGAAGAGGGACTGTGATCGCTTATGATTCGAGACATAAGTCCCCGGAATTTGCACTCGAAGCAGCTAAGACCTTGGCTACATTTGGGGTGAAGGCTTATTTATTCGATGAATTGCGTCCGACTCCGGAATTGTCATTTGCGGTTCGCGAGCTGAATGCTTTTGCTGGAATCGTCATCACGGCAAGCCACAATCCGCCTGAATATAATGGTTACAAGGTTTATGGACCAGATGGAGCACAATTGCCACCGGAAGCGGCCGATCAAGTGATCAGCTACGTGAATGCCATTGAAAATGAGCTAGAAATTCAAATTGAAGAAGCTGAAGTCCTTAAAGGGAAGGGCCTCATCGAAATGGTCGGGGAGGAATTGGATACGGCATATAATCGTGAGTTGCTCACAGTTCCCGAGAATCCGCAGCTTGCCGAGGAAATAGATGTGTCAATCGTCTTTACACCGCTTCATGGAACGGCCAATAAATCCGTCAGGCGGGCACTGCAAAGCTTAGGGTATCAAAATTTGCATATCGTTAAGGAGCAGGAATTGCCAGATCCGGATTTTTCGACAGTTAAGTCACCAAATCCGGAGGAACCAGCTGCATTTGAAATGGCCATCGAACTTGGAAACAAAGTGGAAGCGGACTTATTGATAGCAACGGACCCAGATGCTGATCGGCTTGGAATTGCCGTGAAAAACGAGGTAGGTCAATATGTTGTCCTGACTGGAAATCAAACAGGTGCACTTTTCCTGGACTATTTACTGTCCCAGAAAAAAGAAAAAGGGAAGATTCCTCAAAATGGTGTCGTCTTAAAAACAATCGTCACTTCAGAAATCGGGCGGGCGATTGCCGAGTCATATGGCTTGAAAACGGTTGATGTACTTACCGGGTTTAAGTTCATCGCCGAGAAAATAAATCAGTATCATGTAAGCGGAGAAAATAGCTTTTTGTTCGGCTATGAAGAAAGCTACGGTTACCTGATTAAAGACTTTGCACGTGATAAGGATGCCATTCAAGCCGCAGTGCTGGCTGTTGAAGTCTGTGCTCATTATAAAAAGCAGGGATTGACACTATATGAAGGGTTACTGAATGTGTTTGAAAAATACGGCTTTTACTTGGAAGGATTGCGTTCATTGACTTTAAAGGGCATTGAGGGAGCGAAACAGATTTCTGGAATATTGAATCAATTCCGTCAAAATCCTCCTTCCCGAATAGCTGGCATTCCAGTAGTTTCTGAAGAAGATTATCAACGCAGCAAAAAGCGTACATTACTTTCAAATAATGAAGAATTGATCGAGCTTCCGAAATCAAATGTATTGAAGTATTTCCTTGAAGATGGTACATGGGTTTGCCTTCGACCTTCTGGCACTGAACCGAAAATTAAATTCTATTTCGGTGTCCAAGGTAAATCAATGCCAGAAGCTGAGTCCAAGTTATCGGGAGTCATGGAAGATTTCATGAGCAAGATTGAAGCTTTAGTTTAAATGTATGAAAGCTAAACGAAAGACCTTCTTCGGTCTTTCGTTTTTTGTGATGGCAAATTTTTAGCAGCATGAATGATCAAAATTCTAGGAAATTCCGTTTCCGTTTTGGTATACTGTATTGGCGACTGATCTCGGAAAACATAGGGAATAATGGAGGTATAAATTCATGAAATTAGTAATCATTAATGGTTCACCACGTAAACAAGGGCGTACGGGGATAGCCTCACGCTACATATCCAAGAAATACGGAGCGGAACTTATTGATTTAAGCAATAGTGAAATCCCTTTATATTCAGGAGAAGGTGAGCAATATCAATTGGATGTGATTCAAGGTCTTCGGAAAAGCATCGAGGAAGCTGATGGCGTAATTCTGACCACTCCGGAATATCATGGTTCCATGAGCGGGGCCTTGAAAAATGCCTTGGATTTTCTAAGCAGTGAGCAATTCACGCATAAACCAGTTGCACTATTGGCTGTCTCCGGCGGAGGTAAAGGCGGAATCAACGCCTTGAATTCCATGAGGACAGTGGGTCGAAGCCTTTATGCAAATGTGATCGCTAAACAATTGGTACTGGATCCACATTGCTTCGATTACGAAAATGATGGTTTATTTGAAGAGTCTGCCGTACTTGTAGAAGGTATGATTGAAGAGCTTAAAATGTATGCAACTGCATATACTGCAATGAAAAAATAATGAAATAGGGGTCAGGTATTAAAATACCTGACCCTTCCTTGTTTTTATAGGGTTTCACCAGCCAAAGTTATATCCCGATAATTAATCCTCTTGTATAAATTTTCCCGTTTTGCAAAAACTATAGTTGATTTTAGCTTGGAAGTTCACTTAAATAATCACTTGTTTGTTCTGCCGCATGATCCAGATAGCGAAGCAGTGCATACAGCTGGGATTGAACGATTTGATAATCATGCTCAAACCTGTAAGCGTGCAAAAAATGTTCTATTTTTTTCGAAAGAAAGTGATCTTTCGTTCGAACCATCAATACTAACAAGCTGTCCCAATCAGAACGGTGTGTGTGAAACAATGCCTGATCATAATCCGCAATCCTCATGTTCTTCTCCCCCTTAAATAAGGAGCTATTTGTATTTTGTTCAGATAAGACAGAACATTTCCTTACAATAAGTGGAGATGTATTTGGACCGCGGTTGTTGCTTTTTTCCTGAATAAAAATAAAAGGTGAGTACATGAGAAAAATAATGGTAATTGGAATATTGGTACTGCTTTTTTTCCCTGAACCATCGCTGGCGGCAAAAGTGTATTCCCCTGAACAGATGGAAAGTGATCTGCAAGGAATCCAGAAGCAGTATGAATTGGACGTTAAAATAATCGGGCAAACTGAAAAAGGGAAAAATATAAAGGCAGTCAAATTAGGAAAAGGAAAAAGATCGATTTTGCTGGTGGGATCACATCATGGACGGGAATGGCTCAGTTCCATACTTTTAATGCGCATGCTTGAAGAGTATGCAGCCGCCTATCGAGCGGGTAAACCTGTTGGAGAATACCGGACGGAATCATTGGATGAAGTGAGCATCTGGTTCATCCCGATGCTGAATCCAGATGGAGTAAGTATCCAGCAAGGAGATCTCTCCAACTTAAATGTTTTTGAAAAGGCTGCCGTATGGAAAATGAACCGATTTAGCAGGAATTGGTCCCGGTGGAAAGCCAACGCCAAAGGCATTGATTTAAACAGGCAGTATCCGGCTGGATGGAAAGAAGTCATGAGTGATGAAACAAAACCAACGTATCAATTTTATAAAGGCCAACAACCATTAGAAGCAGCTGAAGTATTAGCACTTACGGATTTCACGAAGGAGGTCGATCCCCTTATTGCTGTTTCCTACCATACCTCAGGAAGGGAAATCTTTTGGCATTACAAAAATAAACGGAAAAATATGGCGAGGGATTATGGGATTGCCAAAAAGACTGCCGAATTGACTGGTTATGAACTGACCTTTCCTGAAAAAGAAGCGGTAGGAAGCGGATTTACGGATTGGTTCATCACTGAATTCCGCCGCCCGGGAATGACGATCGAGCTTAGTTATTTAGTGGATGAAACCAATCCGCCGTTGGCTGTGTTTCCTGAGGAGTGGAAGAGGAATCGATTAGTCGGAATCATGCTTGTAAAAGAAGCGAAGCAGCTGCATAACAACTGAACAATTTTACATAATAATAGTAAGCGGAAAGTATAAGGAGGAAAAGATTTTGAAAAAAGTCATCGTGATGCTAATGGGGATTTTTTTGATCATACAAGCAGGGGCCATTTCAGCACAGGCCCAAAAACCCGAATACGAAAAATACGGAAAGATTGCAATTGCAGTTGTGCAGGCAGATTATCCTGAAGTTAAGATTAACGATTACGAATATAAGGGCAGAAAAACTGTATCGAAAAATCTCGTCGAAGACGATTTCAGATTTTTGGTCGATGATAAAGGTCAGAAGTTCAATGTCATCGTGACCGTACAACATGATTTGAAAAATGAAAAATTACTTAGTTTGAAGGTCACGGAGCAAAAAGGAAAGTGAGGTCAGAACAAACGGAAAATTCAAGGTATGCATCTTACCGGACATCTTCACCTCGAGAAGATGTTTTTTTCTGATTTCTTTTATAGGTTGTCCGGAAAATGGTGGATACCGGATTAGTTGCCAATGGAAAGTGATTCACATCCGTTCAGCTGCCATGAAGTTTTCATTGCATTTATGAGCAGCTAACCAGTATAGTTAGTATCAGATTGAAACAATAAGCTTGATTGTAGGGGTATTAGAAAATGAGAAAGTTTAAGAAAGTTTATGTGGAAATTACGAATATATGTAATTTGAAGTGTAATTTTTGTCCAAGTTCCAGCTTGCAAAGGACTCTGAAATTCATGGATCCTGAAGGGTTTACGGATGTAATCAAGAAAATTAAACCACACACCGATCATATTTATTTTCATCTGATGGGTGAACCATTTTTAAATAAAAATTTGGGTACATTCCTGGATATCAGTGCTGAAAATGACTTGAAGGTTAATATTACAACGAACGGTACTTTGATTCAAAAGGTCAAAGACAAGCTACTCTCCAAAAAAGCCCTTCGGCAGGTGAATATTTCACTTCATAGCTTTGAGGCAAACGATACAAGCAATAGTCTTGATTCTTATGTCAGTAATATTGCCGATTTCATAAATGAAGCAAATGAAAAAAGTGAAGTGATTTGTGCCATCCGTTTATGGAATATGGATACGGCTGAATTAAAAGCGAGTAATGGCCTGAACGACGATATTCTTAGCATGCTGGAGGAGAAGCTTTCATTGGACATCCGCTTAAGTGAAGCACTTCAGCAAAAGAATAATATTAAGTTGAAGGACCGGGTTTATATAAACATGGCCGAAAAATTCGAGTGGCCGGAATTGGACCGTGACATTATCGATGAAAATATTTTCTGCTATGCCCTTAGAGATCAGTTAGGCATCTTGGTGGATGGTACAGTGGTACCTTGTTGCTTGGATAGTGAAGGGAAAATACCGCTTGGAAATATATTCGAAACATCACTTGAAGACATTTTAAATGGTGAACGTGCGAAAAATATGTATGATGGTTTTTCAAGAAGATGTGCAGTTGAAGAATTATGTAAACGCTGTGGCTATGCTAAGCGTCATAAAAAATAAGATTAAGAAAAATCACGGAGTCCATCTTCGTGGTTTTTTTGTGTGATTGAATGATATTGCCCCTTCTTTTTTTTATTCAAAATTCAGAATATTATTGGTTTTTTTGGAGTCCCGTGATAAAATACTCTCTATTATTGATGAAGTGTAAACTTCATATTATCATATAAAAAGTATTGGATTCATATCTTGCTTCAGAGGGGATGTTTTATGGATTTACAGCAAAAAGTTAAAGAAGTATTCCCTGGTTTATCCACTGGTCAAAAAAAGGTAGCAAAATACTTGTTAGTGCATTCACATACATTTGCAGTCACTTCAGCTCAAGAGCTCGGAAAAGATATAGGGGTGAGTGAAACGACCATCATCCGCTTTTGTTATTCATTGGGGTTAAGTGGATATGCGGAACTTCAAAAACTTATTCGCAATCAGTTGATATACGAGAGTAGCAGTTTGAATGAATATCATTCTTCAAAACTTGAAGCCGCGAATCAGCCAAACTTCATGGCTCAGGTGATGGGGCAAGATATCATCAGCATCGAAAAGACAATGAAAAATTTATCAAATGAAGATTTCTCCAAAACAGTTGATAAATTGGCGGCAGCTGACAATGTTTTGATATCCGGACACCGGTTATCATTTTCAGCAGCACATTGGTTAACCTTTACGCTTAGGCTTGTTAGGGAAGAGGTCCATTTATATAGGCCTGATACAGATGATATTTTTTTACTGTTGAATAAAATGACTGAAAATTCCGTTTTTGTAGCCATTTCTTTTCACCGCTATGTTAAAGAGACGGTGAAAATCACGGAAATGGCCAAAAAAGCGGGTGCATTTGTAATTGGTGTTACGGATTCTGAACTGGCTCCAATTGCTGAATACGCTGACATATTATTGCCCATTTCAACACCAAGGACTTCCACTATCGATACGGCACCGGTGTTATTCTCATTATTGAATAGTTTAGTAGCTGGTGTATCGATTAAGGACGAACAGGGTTTCAAAGAAAGAAAAGCTATATATGATGCGTTCAATCAAGATGAATTTTTCTTTTGAGATTAAATTTCCATCAGTTCGGTGAACAAGCCGATTAAACCGGGATACAAGGGGGAGACAGAAATGGATATCACACAGTCTATCGAAAAATTAAGGCCTCGTATACTCGATATCTTTGACCATTTACACGCACATCCTGAAACGAGTTGGAATGAAGTGAATACGACAGCTTTCATTTCAAATATTTTAACGGAAAATCAGTGTACGGTGAAAACATTCAAGGACTGTACAGGAGTGGTTGGGGAAATTGGGGATGGGAATTTCACGGTAGGGTTACGATCGGATATCGATGCACTTTGGCAGGAGGTGGATGGGACGTTTCAAGCCAATCATTCCTGTGGACACGATGGGCATATGACCTTGGCACTTGGAGTATTCCTGTTATTGAAAGAAATGGACTTTCATCCAAGAGGCAAACTGAAATTCATTTTTCAGCCTGCTGAAGAAAAAGGTACGGGCGCCTTGAAGATGATTGAAGAAAAAGTATTGGATGATGTCGATTTCCTTTATGGGGTGCACTTAAGACCGGTTGAGGAAGTGAAGGATGGGCAAGCGGCGCCAGCCATTGTCCATGGTGCCGCTCAGTTCATTAAAGGAGAAATAGCGGGGACTGATGCACATGGAGCCAGACCGCACCAAGGGCAAAATGCCATCGAGATAGGAGCAGCATTCATCACTTTGTTAAATGGTATCCATCTCAATCCATCCATCCCTTATTCGGCAAAAATGACGCAGTTTTTTGCTGGAGGAGAAAGCTCCAATATCATCCCCGGGAGAGCCACTTTTTCATTGGATTTACGGGCACAGGATAATGCAATGATGGAAGAGCTCACCAAAAAGGTGGAAAAGGTTGCAGAATCTTTGGCCATTGTCCATGGAGTGGAAGTGAAACTCGAACCGGGAACCAATGTTGCCGCAGCAACCGTGAACGATCAAGCCCAGGAAATAATGTCTGAAGCGATAGCCAATACACTCGGGGAAGAAAATCTGGTAGCGCCTGTCATTACGACAGGAGGAGAGGATTTTCATTTTTATACGTTGAAAAGACCTGAACTCAAAGCGACGATGCTTGGATTGGGCTGTGATTTGGCACCAGGGCTCCATCATCCGAACATGACGTTCAACAAAGATGCTTTGTTATCGGGGATTGAAATCCTGACCAAAGCCATCATACTGACTTTCGAGAAATATGGGGAGGGGGGACACTTGCATGACTGATGAATTAATCATTAAATCCCTATCAACACTGGAGGATTTACAAGAAGTGCAGCGACTGGAAGTTCTTGTATGGGGCATGGATTGCGTTCCCATCCATCAGACGATTACGGCAGTCAAAAACGGCGGGCTTGTTTTAGGCGGCTACATCAATGGTCAGTTAGTCGGGTTTCAATACAGTTTCCCGGGATTCAAGGACGGAAGGGCATATCTTTGTTCACATATGTTAGCAATCCATCCTGCCCATCAAAAGAAGGGCTACGGCAAATTACTTAAACTTGCACAAAAAGAAGAAGCACTCAAAAAAGGTTACGACTTGATCACATGGACGTATGATCCATTGGAAAGTGTGAATGCAAACTTGAACATCGGTAAGCTAAAAGCTGTTTGCTCTACGTATATGGATGATTGTTATGGAAATATGAAGGATACCCTCAATGAAGGATTGTCCACTGATCGATTCATGGTGGAATGGAATATACGGCAGGAAGCAAAGGAAGAGACTCCGCTTCCAGATAAAGCCATACACATCGTAACGACAGGAATGAATGACCAAGGCTTTTCTTACATCAAGGATTATCATTTTGAAACCAATGCAGAGGTGATCGCCATACCCATTCCGACAGATATTCAACAAATCAAAAAAGCTGATCTCAGCCTTGCGATTGATTGGCGGTTAAAAACCGGTGAATTATTCAAAACGCTTTTTGCCAAAGGTTATGTTGCAGCAGGGATTGAACGGGAACAAGGTGGAAATATTCAAAACTATTTATTAAAAAAACAAGAATAAGAGGGGAATCGGGATGAAAATAACAGAAGTGCGTTTACGTCATTTAAATATGGATTTGGTAGCTCCCTTTACAACAAGCTTTGGAACGTTTGTGGATAAGGAGTTCATTCTTGTGGAAGTGAAAAATGGAGAGGGGCTTTCAGGTTGGGCTGAATCTGTGGCATTTTCAGCACCTTGGTATAACGAAGAAACCATAAAAACCAATTGGACCATGCTGGAGGATTTCCTGATACCGCTTGTATTGGATAAAGAAATAGAGCATCCCCGTGATGTATCGGATATGTTCTCGCATATTCGTAAAAATAATATGGCAAAATCGGCAATCGAGGGAGCCATCTGGGATTTATACGCAAAAGAAAATAATATCCCATTAAGTATGGCTTTAGGCGGGGAACTAGAAAAAATCGATGTTGGGATCAGTATCGGCATCCAAAAAACGGTACCTGAATTACTGGCGAAGATAGAAGCCGGATTGAAGGATGGGTATAAAAGAATAAAAATGAAAATCCAACCAGGTTGGGATGTAGATGTAATCAGGGAAGTGCGCAATCGATATCCCGATGTCCCGATCATGGCAGATGCAAACTCCGCTTACCGTCTGAAAGACATCGAATTACTGAAACAGCTTGATCAATTTGATTTAATGATGATCGAGCAACCTTTGTCATCAGATGATATTGTCGATCATGCCACATTACAAGCGGAAATCAAAACACCGATTTGCTTGGATGAAAGTATACATTCCGTGGAAGATGCAAGAAAAGCCCTTGAATTGGGAAGCTGTAAAATCATTAATATTAAGATTGGCAGGGTTGGCGGTTTAACGGAAGCAATGAAAATACATGAATTATGTAAAGAAAGGAATGTACCGGTTTGGTGCGGAGGCATGTTGGAATCTGGTGTGGGGCGTGCCCATAATATCGCATTGACAACACTTGATAACTTCACGATGCCTGGTGATACGGCAGCATCCGCGAATTATTGGCATAAAGACATCATCCAACCGGAGGTTACAGTGGAAGATGGAGTCATAACCGTTCCAAAGGCGGCTGGCATTGGCTATGAAGTAGATTACGCTGCGGTCGATGAATTCACTTCCTATAGTAAAAGATATACCAAATGATAAATGTACAAAAGTTGTAAATAAAAGTGCCTCCCAGCTTCATGGGCTTCGGCCCGTTAACTTGAAGCTGGGAGGGGATTGTAGAACAGGATAATGATGAAAGGGAAGATATTTCTTTTAACTTCAATTGTCAGAATAATCATATAATTAAGGTGGTATGTGATATGAAAAACAGTGTAAATCTTGCAGGTGCATATATTGGAATCATCATTGGAGCAGGTTTCGCTTCAGGACAAGAAGTATTACAGTTCTTCACGAGTTTTGGAATCTACAGTGTATTGGGAATTTTGGTGGCAACCGCTTTATTCGCATTTTTAGGCATGCAGGTTACTCAATTGGGGAGCACTCTCCAAACACGCTCCCATAAAAGCATCATCGATCATATTTGTGGCCGCTATATAGGCAGGGTGGTCGATATTATTATCACATTTTTCTTGTTTGGCGTTACAGTAATCATGATTGCCGGTTCCGGAACGATTTTTGAAGAACAATTCGGGATTCCAAGTATAGTTGGTGCAATCGTCATGACGGTGCTCACGATTGGTACTCTTTTACTTAATGTTAACAAAATTATGTCCATCATAAGTGCCGTAACACCGTTTTTATTTGTTATCATGATCATTATTTCAGGTTATTCATTTTTCACATCCGATCTAAGTTTCAATCAAATCATTTCATCTTCAAGTAAAGGGACGGCTGCAACCGGAAATTGGATGATGGGTTCATTACTTTATGTTTCATATAATATGACTGCCGGAATTGCCATGCTAGCCGTAATGGGAGGGACCTTCAAGAATAAGAAAGAGGCTGGTATGGGAGGAATTCTAGGAGGTATCGGATTGGGGATCTTGCTATTCTTGATCAATTTGGGGATGATGTCCGACTTGAAGGGCATAGAAGGCACAGGTATGCCTACCCTTCATTTAGCGAATCAGATTTCTCCATGGTTGGGATATCTCCTATCAATCATCCTTTTAGGAATGATTTATAATACCGCTGTCGGGATGCTGTATGCATTCACCGCCAGGTTGGTGCCTGCGGAAACGAAACGCTTTAAAATATCCGTGATTATGGTCGGGATCCTCGCTTTCCTTGCAAGTTTCGTTGGCTTTATTGAATTGGTTGGGACGGTATACCCGATCACAGGGTACTTAGGTTTTGTAATCATAGCAGCGCTCATCATTTCCTGGATCCGTTCAAAAACGAAAAAAGAGGCTGTGAATACGGAAATAGTGAAATTTTAATATCAATAGGACTGTGTGTAGAACTGCATGAAACATTTGGCCTGACATCTTCTTCATGGAGGTGTTTTTTTCTGTTATCGAGGACCTTTACTCATGATCACGGCATTTTTCCTCCTTTTTTTCATACATTAGTTTAAAGGCGGAAGACAAGGGGGATTTCGGATGAATGAAGCGGAGCAAAAGGCTCTGGAATATGCCATTAGTGAAATTACAGAAATAGCAACGGGGTTCGGGTTGGATTTTTACCCGATGCGTTATGAAATTTGCCCTTCAGAAATCATTTATACATTTGGTGCCTATGGGATGCCGACCCGTTTTTCTCATTGGAGCTTTGGGAAGCAATTTCATAAAATGAAGCTGCAGTACGACTTTGGATTAAGTAAGATCTATGAACTGGTCATTAACTCTGATCCTTGTTACGCTTTTCTACTGGACTCCAATTCACTTGTACAAAATAAATTGATTGTTGCCCACGTTTTGGCGCATTGTGATTTCTTTAAGAATAATATACGTTTTAATAATACTAAGAGAGATATGGTAGAAAGTATGTCGGCAACGGCAGAAAGAATCCGTGAATATGAAATCCTGCATGGCAAAAAGGAAGTGGAAACCTTTCTCGATGCACTTTTAGCCATTGAAGAACATATCGATCCGTCGCTGATGAGACCGAAACTTGCCTGGACGATGGAAGATGAGGAAGAAGAAGAGGAAATAAAACCGACAGCCACACAATACGATGATTTATGGAACCTTGATAATAAGGATAAACCGAAGCAATCGAACATTAAAAAGAGAAAAAAATTCCCGCCAAGGCCTGAAAAGGATATTATGCTTTTCATAGAGCAGTACAGCAGGGATTTAACCGATTGGCAACGGGATATCATGACGATGATCAGGGAAGAGATGCTGTATTTCTGGCCGCAGCTGGAAACGAAAATCATGAACGAAGGCTGGGCATCCTACTGGCATCAGCGCATAATCCGTGAATTGGATCTATCCTCAGGGGAAGCCATTGAATTCGCAAAACTGAACGCAGGCGTCGTTCAGCCATCACGGACCAGCATCAATCCTTATTATCTAGGATTGAAGGTGCTTGAAGATATTGAAGAACGCTATGATAATCCCACTGAAGAAATGATCAAGCTGGGCGTCAAGCCTGGATCTGGCCGGGAAAAGATGTTCGAAGTCAGGGAAATCGAATCGGATATTTCCTTTCTCCGTAATTATTTGACGAAAGATCTGGTCATGCGGGAGGATATGTACTTATTCCAAAAGCAGGGCAAGGATTATAAAATCGTCGATAAGGCATGGGAGAATGTTCGTGATCAACTCGTGAGTATGAGGGTTAACGGCGGTTTCCCTTATATCACAGTAAATGATGGGGACTTCATGCGCAATGGGGAACTTTATCTAAAACATTGGTATGAAGATATTGAACTGGATTTGAAGTACCTCGAAAAAGTCATGCCATATATCCATCAGCTCTGGGGCCGCTCCGTTCATATGGAATCAGTCATTGAAGGAAAAGAAGTCCTGTTTTCCTATGATGGAAAGGGTATTCACCGGAAATATTTATAAAGCAGAAAAAACTGCCGATCACTCGGCAGTTTTTTCTGCTTTATATTGATGCTTTTTGGAGATGCAGTATTAAATTACTTTTGGATAGGCGTTTTTAAACATTTTATTTTTTCATCTACAATTCGAAATCTTTAATAACAGCAGTTGGATGTAATACTTTTTCCGAATCGAACGCTTCCAATGGTTCTTCATTTTGAACTTTCTTTACCCAGTCGTGATTAGCCAATGCTCCTTTACCTAAAGAGTGTTAGTAGGCGGACCAAAGACCATAAAGAAAGAGCTGCCAATTTTGGCAGCTCTTTTCATTATTAAATCTTAATATCGACCTTAGCATTTTTCTGAAGTTCTTCCACATGCTTCACAAGCTTTTCTTGTTTCTTTTGCTGCTCTAGTTGTTCCTTGATTTGCGGCTTCATTTCTTCGAGTTTCTGTACCTTCTGTCCGCTTGTTTTAGCTTGCTCTGCAACCTGGTCGTAATACTTTTGAATTTCTTCATCAGTTGCTTCTTCCACTTTAATCTCTTTTTCGACGTACTTCGTATATGGGATGTTCTCTGCGATCTGAGCATTCAGCGTTTCCGTATTCAGACCTGCTTGCTTCATCGCTTCCTTGAATTTCTCTTCACTCTCATATTGTTTTTTGATTTCGGCAAGTTGCTTTTCAATTTCGGCCTTGGAAGCTGTGTAGCCCTTTTTATCAGCTGCTTGAAGCAGCAATTTTTGCCCAACTAAAGAATTGAGCGTTTGCTCTTTAATTTGTTTGGCTCCCTCCTTTGTTGTTGGGTCTTGTCCGAATTGCTGCATCTGCATTTGTGTGGTAGACAACACGGTATTATATTCCGCACCTGAAATTTTTTCGTCATTGACGATGGCCACCGTTTTCTTTTCATCCACCTTTTGCTTGTCTAGTTTCTTCTGCATTTCTTCCATCTGTTTTTGCTGTTCCTCAGTTGCTTTAGCCGTTTCTTTCTCAGTTGTTTTAGTCTCTTTCTCGTCATTTTTCTTATCAGCTTCATCGTTCGAACCACAAGCCGTTAGAACAACTGCCAATAATCCAATGATGATTGGGTACAATAGTTTCTTCATATTTCAGTCTCCTCTCGTATTCAATGCTAAAAAATCATCTAATGCGCATTATAAAGGAATTTCCCATTAAAACACAATATATTCATTCTTTTTTCCAGAAAACAGGAAGATAGTATAGGCATTATCTCATTATATAAGTGTAACATTCGCGGAAATGAACCATTTTACCCTTCGTCAAGAAATAAGCTTAAAAGGAATGCGAAGGCTGATACGTGGTGCAGACAGAAACTTGTAGTCTATCACTTACACACAAGCATTGCTTAGTAACTATTGTATCTAAAACTTGTATGGTATTTTATACCTTATCATCTGAATGTAGTTCATTTAGCCTATATGTTGAGAATTTTAATCATGAACGGAGTGAGCCGTGACAATGAGAAAAGTGAAACAAAGGGACAGGATCGGATAATCAGCTATTGGAGGTATAGATTTTGAAAGGAAAATCAAGGCTGCCATTTGAATTGGCAGGATATTTAAAGTTGGGGGATGCCGTCATCATTACGGATCAAGATCATCGCATACTTGATATTAATGGATATTATGAAAGGACGACAGGGTATTCAAGGAACAGTATCATTGGGTTCAAAGCTGGATTCCTAAAGTCAGGGATAACACCTTTGTATACATACACATCCCTGAAAAACGAGTTAAGGGAAGGAAATCTTTGGTCAGGGGTCTTCACCAACCGAAAGAAATCGGGTGACATTTGGCATTTCTCTATTACGATTACTCCTATTCATCTAGGGGGGCAGTGGTATTTTGTAGGGATTTTCCGTGAACTGGAACAATTGAAAGAAGGGATTTACCTCTCGGAAAAGAAAAGGGCAGAGACTCAAAGGGAATTGTTAAAGGTCTTCGCCATTTCATTCGAAATCCGTGATCCAGGCCCTTGAGAGTTCAAAACCTAACCGAGCGGCTAGTTATGGTTCATGATCGAAGATGCCAGCTTGAACTATCTAAAAGCTATATGAATCATATCGTTCATTCAAGTATTCTACATGATATCGGGAAAGCGGAGATTCCTGAGGGGATATTATACAAACCTGGCCCGTTATCTCCATATAAACGAAAAATCATCGAGATGCATCCGTTAATGGGATCCGATATTTTGAATAAGATTTCAAAGGAAATGAACAATGATGTGATCAGCAGCCTGGAAGTGGCTGAAAACATCATCCTCCATCATTATGAAAAATGGGATGGAACTGGATATCCACATCGTTTGAAAGGTGAGGACATCCCATTGGAAGCTAGAATAGTTGCCATTGTGGATGTGTTCGATGCATTGACCAGCAGAAGGCCGTATAAAGATTCCTGGACAGTGGAGCGGGCATTATCTTTCATAAACGAACAAAAAGGAAAGCATTTCGACCCATCCATCGTGGTGTCTTTCTTTTGTTATTTTAATGAAAAGGCGGCGCAGAAAAATGGTTTCGAAACCGTTCGCAGCACAGGGATATATTAAACAACGAACTCGTCGAATATCATATCCTGATATAATGGGGTAATGCTTCGTGGAAAGAAAAGGTCGCATCAGCCTTCTGGATCTGATCGTTAACCCTTGGAGACCAAGGGGGGACGGCTCCTTATCAATTGTAGGGTTAAAAAGAAAATCCCTACTAATTTACCCTAAAAGTAGAGAAGCCTTATTACTACATTCCTTTTTTCTTAATTCTATTAAAGTAATAAACGACTGCGATTACCAGAATCAACAGTACCAAAACAATCCTTACATCGTCCGATGCCTTCAATATTTGTGTTACCGAATACGCTTCGACAAGGAGGGCAGGCAGTTTTCCGATGGATGTCGCGAGAAAGAAAATCATCATTCCCGTCTTGCTTAATGCTGCTGTGAGGTTGATCACGCCGGATGGAATAAAAGGAAGGAGCCTAAGCATCAGAATCATCCAAAATGCATGAAATCCTTGTGACTTTTGCAGCTTCATGATCCACCGGTTCTTCATGAACTTGGGTTTGAATGTTTGAAAGCCCTTTCGATATAACCAAAAGCTGACCACTGCTCCGGCAATTTCCCCCATGTAAGAAAGGATCAATCCCTTTTCAAATCCAAATACGGTGATATTGGCAGCCGTGATGAATACGCTTGGAATAAAACCAAGCACGCTAATCAATATATTGAATGCTAAACTTACAGCAACGGAAAAAGGGCCGCTGGAAAGTAATGCCTCAGAAATGAAATTCATATCAATCCACGGAACTCCATTTATAACCGATGCCCCAGACCGTTTTCAAATGTTGATCTGCAGGAAAACCGGCATGACGCAATTTCTCTCTAATATTTCGAATATGGGAATCGATTGTCCGATCTTCCGTATCCGTTTTAAATCCCCATATGGTCGAAAGGAGGTGGTCTCTGGAATACACTTGATCTGGGGATTTTAAAAACAAGCACAACAGTGAGAACTCTTTTGGTGTTAATGGGATTGGTTTGGTATGATAATGTGCTTCATAAGCGGATTCATTTAATTTTAGCCCCCTAAAGATCACATGATCATCCTGAATATGCACTCGCCGCGTGACCGCTTCGATTCTGGCAAGTAAAACATCTTCATTAAAGGGTTTCGTAATATAATCGTCTGCGCCCTTTTTCAACCCTTTCACCATTTCTTGTGCAGCATCCCGGGCTGTGAGCATGATTATGGGAATATTGGAAAACGCACGGATCCTTTCGCACGTTTTCCACCCATCCATCTCAGGCATCATTACATCAAGAAGTACTATGTCCGCATGTTTATGCCTTAAGAACTGTATGGCTTCATGTCCAGATTTAATCTTCACGCATGTATATCCGTGAGGTGTAATGTATAGATCTAATAGATCAAGCATTCTCTGTTCATCATCAACCAGAACTACTGTCTTCATTTGTTATCTCCTTAAATGTGATAGTGAAGCACGTTCCTTGCTTCAAGTCGCTTTTAACCGAAATGGTTCCTCCTTGTATCTCCACTAATTGCTTGACGATGGAGAGCCCCAATCCGAATCCACCGGTATCTCTGGCGCGTGATTTCTCGACACGATATAAACGATCAAAGATATGGGGGATATCTTCAGGGGGAATGCCAACTCCTTGATCGATTATGGAGATGGAAATCCTGCCAAGGCATTCAGTGGCTTTGATGGTGGTGACTGTATATTCGTTCGAGTACTTCAGCGCATTATCCAGCAGGTTAAGAATGACTTGCTCAAACCGTGAGGGATCTTTATCTATAAATAAATCATCCTTACATTCCAGATTCAATTGAATTCTTTCATTTGTAAAAGCCGGTAAAACTTTTTCGTGAATGTTTCGCAGGAATGAAGAGAGCTGGACGGTTTCTTTTGATATGGTGAATGTATTTAGATCCATTCTAGCCATATTGAATAGTTCGTCCAATAATCTGTTTAATCGTTCGGATTCATCATGGATGATCTCTAAATATCGTGATCGTTCGGAATCATCCAAATCTTTCCGTCGGGCAACGTCAGCATATCCCTTTATATAAGTTAGCGGCGTGCGCAGTTCATGAGAGATACTTGCCAAAAATTCATTCCGCTCCTTCTTTAAATAGTTCAATTCATCAGCCAAGCTTTGAATGGATTGGGCGAGCTCCCCGAGTTCATCATGAGATCGTACTGGCACAGTCACTGAAAAATTCCCTTTGCTGAGCTTGGTTGTCGCTTCCTTCATCGCTATCAGTGGTCTAGTTAAAGCCTTTGATAGAAAATAAATGATGACAAGCATGAAGAAAAGGAGCAAAGCGGTCGCAAGAAGGAAATGCCTATTCAATTGTGCGATTAAATCCTCCACATCTCTTGTATCTTTGAACATATAAACATAGCCTTTGTTTTCTTCATCGCTGATAAATGGCGTAACGGTGGCTATATATCTTTCATCCTTCCAACTCGATTGGATGATCAGACCTTTTCGAGGTACCTGCGGTAGGTTTTTAGCTAAGATTTTTTCCATTCCCCCATTTACCTTTTCGGAAGATATCAGAATATCTCCTCTTGTATCCGTAATCACGACATCTGTATCGTTATGTGATTCCATCAGGCCGATATGCTGAAGGGTTGAGCCGGAATACGTAATTTCCAACACATCACGATGACTATTGCCACGGGCCTTCAGTGAATCCAATTCCTGATTGACACGGGAATGTATCACTTTATTATGCAAGTAAACCATGGAAACGGTTTCTATCAAAAAAATGCAAACAAATATAGATAGTCCGAGCTTAAATGAGATTTTCAGGAGCATTCACCTTCTTATAGAATAAAGTCAGTTTAGCGAAAAAATATGAAGAAAGTATGCATTTTTTCAATTTCTTCGCATCTTCTTAAACAATAATACGGTTTTCAAAGGGAACAAGCCAATAAATTGGCGAGGTCATTAGCTTAATGCTGGAGGGAGCGGTTACGCGTTCATTAACGTACACAAACTGCCTTCAAGATGGTTCGGAGTGCATCCCGTTGTTATTAAAAAAATAGATGCTTATTCATTACTTGAATTTATATATACTAGTCTTATTTTAATCACCTATAACAATATGAAACTGCCAGGAAATTGGGCAGTTTTTTGATTTAGTTCATTCGAAATATTTTGTATTAAGGAAACATTTTGTCGTAAGTGAATACTATGTAAGAAAGGAGCTGAACCATATGAATTGTACAAACCGTACGCAGAAAAAAATAATCGCTTATTCCGCATTATTCAAAAAAATGGGCATTCTCAATGAAGAGGAATACAAAAACATCGCAAAGACTTTTCAAACTAAGGATTGAGCAAGTGTCCATTGGATCTATTCATTAACTTTCATCCTGCATTAAACGGTCTGTAAAACCCCCGCCTTTCAATTTTTCGAATGAGGAGGGGGGACTGCAGTCTGGCAGGTACTCATTTGCTCCCATTAATTACGGAGGAGGATGATGGTTTCCCTTACTATCTCTTAAGGGGTGTCGCTGATGCCGTCAATTTGTCCCGCTCTGATTCCTATCGGAATTCACCTGTTTGACGGCTTCGCTTTTAGCCATACATCTAGACGAAATGATGTATCCTAAGTTTGAAAAACTACATATATGATGGATGTTCATGGCAAATTGGAGGGGATTATTGAAAATGGGCAGGCCATATATTTTGGCTATCGCTTAATTTCTGCCGTTTTTAATGGAGGTTAAAAAGTGAAAAGGAAGATTGTTGTGATCCGCTGGTGTTCTCTGCGATAATGGAATAAAGAAATCGAAAAGGAGTTACGTAGGATGGCAGAGGACTTTAAGATTCCTAGCTTGAAAGTTGATGAGATCGATAAGAAAATCATTTCGGTTTTACATGAAGATGCGCGAATTTCGTATACCGACTTAGCGAAGAAAGTGGAGCTCTCCAGGGTTGCGGTTCAGATGAGAATCAATCATCTTGTTGAAAACGGTGTGATCGAGAGGTTCACAGCGGTCATAAATCCTGCTAAGGTCGGCATCCATGTTTCGGCATTCTTTAACGTTGAGGTTGAGCCTAAATATCTGGAATCGGTCGCACAGCAATTAGAAAGTGAACCGGCTGTAACGAGTTTATATCATATGACCGGTCCGAGTAAACTCCATATGCACGGAATCTTTACTGATAACCAGGAGATGGAACGTTTTCTCAATGAGAAGCTGTATGCGGTCGTCGGTGTTGTCAGCGTTGATTGCCAAATTCTCATTAAACGTTATAAAAGCCGGATGGGCATGAAGCTTTAAATGAAAAAATCCCCCTATATAGGTGGATTTTTTATTATAATGTGAGCGGGATGATAAAGCCGCCGTACGCAAAGGCAAGGATGATTACGAAGGCCGGGTGGATCTTGAATTTACCTAGGGCCAAAAAGGCCAATCCAGCGATGACGATTGAATGGATGTAGCCGATGGAACCGACGGCATCCTCGGCCATATTCCAGGTGAGCAATAACATCATGATCGCAATCACGGGCTGTACAAGCAGGGACATGCCTTTTACGATAGGCGATTGCTTGTATTTTCGTAGGATTTTTAATAAATATATCAAAGCCACGGCTGAAGGGATGATCGTGCCTGCCAATGCGGCTAGAAACCCTGGCCAGCCATATACATCATATCCGACATATGCGGCTATTTTCGTGGCGATCGGTCCTGGGAGTGAATTTCCTAACGCAAGCATTTGTGAGAACTCGGTATTATCAAGCCAGCCATAACGAGTGACGATTTGATCATACATAAGCGGAATCGAGGCTGGACCTCCGCCATAACCAAGAATATTGGCAATGAAAAACGCTAGAAAAACAGCAACTCCTATTGGGATAATAAGACCCATTAAGTGGATTCCTCCTTCCTATTAACCTTTTTATTTTTCAATCTTTCCTTTAATTTATAATGGAAAGCACCATATAAAAGGAAAATCATAATGACGATACCCGGATGCAGGGAAATGACCTGCAGAAGCAAAAAGGAAATCGCAAAGAAGGTGATACCGAGCACCTTTCCTAACCCTTTTACCGTCTTTTCGCCAAACTCATAAGCCATTTGACCAAGCATGACAGCAACAACCGGCATTACAGCAGCGATCATATTACTGATCATTGCCGAATTACTTAAAACATTAATGAATGCAATCAAGAAAACCATCGCAATGCATGAAGGTAAAACGTGAGCGGCCACGCTGACGATGGCTCCAGGCCAGCCTTTTAATTTATAACCAAGATATGCTGCCATCTTAGTGGCAATAGGTCCTGGGAGTGTATTGGCAATCGCCAAAGTGTCCCCGAATTCATCATCGCCGAGCCAGTGATAACGGGAAACTGCTTCGTGGCGGATGAGCGGGATGACAGATGGCCCGCCGCCGAAACCTAAAATCCCCGTTCTCATCATCCCGATCGTCAATTCCGTATATGGATTTTTCAAGAACGATTCCTCCTTGGTTTTGGAATTCTTTTCCATGGTTATGAATTAATGATAACAAAAACGCTTTCGAAATGTACATGAAATCATGAAAATAATTACGTAATGAATGTATAAAAGGTATATTTCAATGCAATAGGTTGAAGTAAATAAAAAAACATCTTTTTGTCTTAAGAAATAAAAATTGGATTACCTAAGAAAAACAAACAAGTAAAAATACAAAAAGTACACTATAGGCAGACCTTTTTTTAAAGTGACTGCTCTATAGGGTACTTTTTAAAATATAACTCTAATAAACTTTTTAATATGGGTTATTCTTCCCGAATGACTAATAACACACCAATAAAAATTAATATTGTACCTATCCAAAAAGACAAGCCGATTTGTTCACCTAGTATTAACCAACCTAAAAAAGTACCAACTATAGGTTGTAAAAAGAAAAATAATCCCCCACTTGATGCGGTTAGCATTTGCAGTCCGCGATTCCACAGTAAAAAGGCACATGCTGTGGAAATAACGCCCAAGTATAAAAGGCCGCCCCATATGGATGGATGCATGATTGCTTGAAAATCAAGCTCATCTAATCGACTAATCGTAACAGGTGTTAAAAAGACAATTGCCACAAGCACTGCATATGTCGTTATAACAATTTGTGAATATTGCCCAGGTATTCGTTTAATTAGAACAGACATAAGTGCCCAAGTTAATGCAGCAATAAGCAGTGATACGCCCCCAAGTTGGTAAGATGAGCCAATATGGGCATTTCCGACAATGATACCGACACCGATCGTCGCTAAAATAACAGAAATTGATTTTTTAAAAGTAATCTTTTCTTTTAAAACGATACGTGCAAATATCACCATAAATGCAGGTGTTGTCGAAGTAATGATGGCTCCCATTTGTGCAGTGGATAGTAGCGTACCGACTTCCTGGGTTACAATAGAAGTTGTGTTTCCAACAAGTCCTATAATGAAAACCAAAAGCCAGTCTCGTTTTTCAATCCGCCAAGATTGTTTTGTTATAAAACCAATTGTCAGCAATGCTAAAATCGCAATTACATATCGTAATAATACTAATTCAAGTGGTGGAACAACCTCTACCACAACTTTTACCACAACATACATCCCGCCCCAAATGCTAGCAGCGAGTGATAAATATAAAGAACCTAATATAGTGTTTTTCATTTTGTACCCTCCGTTTTAACTAAATATTCCCAGTCCTTAACGGAGATGCAATTTTCAACCGTTAAGGAAGAATAACTGCAGGTACATCATTTTCGAATAGCGGTGACCACAACATCAGCTTTCAGCTCTCTTTCAAAAATATTCTTTCAATAATTTTAGTTAATTATAAAGCTATACCGAGCTTCATTCGATTCAAAAATCAGTAAGTTATATTAAATATAAAGGATTTTAGTTATTTATAAAAGAACAAAAAATAGTTTTAGACACAGCGTACCATTAGAAAAACAACTCCCTTGAAAATCTTCCATTAAAAAACTACTTTACACATTGAAGCCAATTTATCCGGCGTGATTGCAAAAGAGGGACCGGTTAACGTAGATGTAGAAACCACAACTAGAAACCCCACCAGTTGTTAATAGGAAAAGGTGGGGTTTTGTTAGGTGTTTTAAGCTTTAGTATACTGTCTCGATTGACGAATAATCTTTGCTTTTTTTTAAATGTAAGATTGAAAAATGGATTCTAGTTGGAATGAAAAGAGGGATTTATAGGGAAGGGAAACAAATGGTACAGTAATGATGTTAGTCAAATTGTCGGCAGCGGTAATGATGAAGTAATAAAGCTGGAAAGAAAAAACGTGGATTAGGATTAAAAGGCTCCCTTAAAGAGTTTAATCCTAATCCACCATTAAGTTGAATTTTTTAGTGCATGACCTTTCCAGAAGCATCACAAGCGGTTATATTTTCTTTCGATTTTCCTGAACTCATCCGAAAGCTCAAATAAGGTGTGTAATACTGCTGTTTGAATATATAGATTCATATAATTATCATTACTTTTCTTTTGAAAAGATAAATCATGTTTTTCATTAATTTTCTGAGTTATACATTCATTAATTTCGCGCCACATTTCTTTTGTTCCTTCTTTAATTTTAGTCTCCATAATCTCCCACTCCTTTTTTATTAGTTTATCCAATCTATTACATTCTTATACTTATTTTTTGGCCAATCTGGTAACTTTTTTATTTTAAAATTAATACTGTTCAAGTTATGATTCTTTGAGTAGGAAAAGGAAAGAGAAGCGACTATAGTGTTAGTCCACTATTAGTTTTTTGTAGAAATTAATAACCTCTAATGGATGATGACTTCTCCTTATTTTTCGAGTTTGTATTCAAACAGCAGGATACCCAAAGGGCTAATGAACTACAGGTTCTTTGCTTCATTAAGGGAGTTTGCTTTGGCAGCACACTTATGGAGTTAAAGGGAAAGGATAGCTGCATAAGATCATATGGTGCCGGAGCGGCTTATTTTCAATTAAAGGGATTTGATGAAAGATAAGGAATAAAAACGAAATAATCTACAGAAAATACTTCTATTAACTACAAAATAGGAGTGTATATATGGAACAAACACTTTATGAAAAAGTTGGCGGAGAAGAAGCGATAGCAAAAGTTGTGGACTATTTTTACTCCGAGTTGGTTCTTAAGGATGATACAGTTAATCATTTTTTTGAAAAGACGGATATGGAAAAACAACGCCGTCATCAGACAAAATTTATTAGTTTTGCATTAGGTGGTCCAAAACAATATTCTGGACAATCCATGGCAAAAGCTCACCAAGGATTGAATCTGCAACCAGCCCATTTTGATGCCATTGTAAAACATCTAAACGATGCACTTGCTCACTTTGGAGTGAATGAAGCCGACATAGATACAGCTTTAACTAAAGTTGCTTCATTAAGAGATGATATCTTGTATAAATAACCGATATTTAGCTAAAAGGTACTTTGCTTCAGGAGCTGACTAGCAGCTCCTTTTCTTATGGAAGTAAAGGGAGTTCCATAGGGGGATTATTAAATAAAATTTAGCTCAAAAGAATGACCACTCCTACTCTTCGTAGGAATGGTCCAAAATAAATTGTTTGAATTTTTGAGTTGCAGGTGATAAATATCTTCCCTCTACCCAAGCAATTCCAATTGTCCGTTGGCAATGCGGACTTTTGATAGGTATTTTTGTTATTTTACTTTGGTCTGTCCCCTTTAAGTTCGGCAGAATTGAAATTCCCAGTCCAGCAGCGACAAGCCCTGCAACGGTGTCTGCTTCCTCTCCTTCAAATGTAATCTTAGGTGTAATTCCCGCTTCCTTAAAAGCTTGCTCGATGGTGATACGAAGGGAAAAACCTTCTTTTAAAGAGATAAAAGCTTCATCTGAAATTTCTTCTAACGTAATATTTTTACGATTAGAGTATTTGTGGGCTTTAGGGACAATAACAAAAAGTTCTTCTTTCCAAAGCTGTCTCCATACAATTGGTGATTTAATCTCCATTGAAGCAATTAGACAAAGATCGAATTCTCCTGATTGCATCTGATCAATAAGGTTATGGGAGGGACCTTGTCCGAGACGAAAATTGATTTTAGGATGGCAGGCACGAAAGGAAGCGAGTAAATCAGGTATATGACTTGTACTTAAAGTGTGCAGAAACCCTAGCGACACTTCTCCCTGCTCTGGATCAAGTAAATCTTTTATTTCTTGCTTACCTTCATGGAATTCCTTCATCATATTATCCACATGCTTTAAAAAGATATGACCATATTTATTTAATCTAATCGAACGTCCCTGACGTTCAAATAAAGGCACACCTATTTCATCCTCAAATCGGGCAATCGAACGGCTAAGGGCAGGCTGGGAAATTGATAGGGCTTCTGCAGCATGGGTCACGTGTTGCATTCGTGCCAGTGTTTGAAAATATTCGAACTGTTGCCATTCCATTCTATAACACCTATTTCCATCTGATTTTTTCATTACATATATGCATTAAAAACATTAATATAATGAATTATACATCATAAAAAATCGGTGGTACTATAAAAATCAGAAAAACATCAGGATTATTCTCAAAAAAATAATTTCTTAAAGGGATGATTTTTTATGCAACAAGTGGGAAACCACATGAATTGGGTAAATGTATTATGAGTTACATACAACAAGGTACGCCGCTCTTTCGCAAAACCAGCTTTGCTTTCTTTGCAGCTGGTTTCAATACATTTGCAATTCTTTATTGCGTACAGCCTTTAATGCCAGAATTCTCAAAAGAATTCAGTATAAACCCAACTACAGCAAGTCTATCTCTCTCAATAACAACAATGGTTCTTGCCATCAGCATGCTAATATTTGGTTCTTTGTCAGAAGTATGGGGACGCAAGCCTATCATGGTCAGTTCAATGCTCGCTGCTTCTGTGTTTTGCATTCTCACAGCATTCAGTCCTAATTTTCATTTTCTGTTGGTGTTTCGAACTATTGAAGGAATTTCATTGGCGGGTCTGCCCTCTATAGCAATGGCTTATCTTGGGGAAGAAATAGAATCCAAGAGTCTAGGCACAGCAATGGGTCTATATATATGTGGCAATTCAATTGGTGCTGTTTTTGGCAGAGTTTTCTCAGGTATGTTGAGTGACTACTTTGGCTGGCACATAGCAATAGGGGGAATTGGTATCACAAGTTTAGCTGCCACCCTGATTTTTTGGAAATGCCTACCACCTTCGCGGAATTTCAAAGCTCGTCAATTAAAAATTGGAAAGTTAGGTAAATCATTAATTGACCATCTGAAAGATCCCGTTTTGATTTGTCTATTTGTTATGGGATTTTTACTTTTAGGCAGTAATGTTGCGTTGTTCAATTATATTGCTTATGCATTACTTGAAGGGCCTTACTCATTAAGTCAAACATTTGTAAGTTGGATATTCTTAATTATGATAATTGGAATGTTTAGCTCTGTCTGGACTGGGAAATTGGTGGATCGTCACGGTAAGCAAAAAATATTATTCATTAGCTTATTAATTACATTGACCGGTGTCTGTTTGACTTTGGATACTCATTTATTTATTAAAATACTTGGACTTGGATTGTTTACTTTTGGATTCTTTGGAGGTCATTCGATTGCAAGCAGCTGGGTCGGTCAACGTGCATTACAAAACAAAGCACAAGCCTCCTCATTATATTTATTTCTTTACTATACTGGCTCAAGTGTAGGAGGAACACTAGGAGGGGTGTTTTGGTCCACATACGGATGGGGGGGAGTAATCAGCATGAATGTTGGCTTCCTCATGATTGGTTTTATGCTTTGGGCGTGCGTTTCAAAAATTGTACTGAATTCGAAGAAAGTTACTAAGGTAGTCGAATTTGATTAATAATAGGTATTAGATTGTGAAGAAAAACACTTAAACTATCGGGGCAGGATAGTTGCAGAAGGAATTTCCTTATTTGAATTGTTCCATTAGATTGAGCAAATGTTAACGGCTAATCATTTTCCTTTAATTGGGTAACCCTGAGTATTAGTACATTTCCTTAACATAGTGAATAGGATAATTAAAAAAATCTTTGAAGGCGTTGAGAAAAATGTATGATGCTCCTTTTTCGTATCCCCACCAATATCAATATCAAAATCCTTATTATTTTAATGTACCAATAATTAACAATATGATACAGCACAAATGCTGGACTACACATGATGTTGCTAACCGATTGGATTTTTTTCAATCATCAATTGGAAGGAATGAAATCGGACTAAAAGATTATGGACAGAAACCATTTGTAATCAATATTAATGAAGCTACAAAACAAAACAATAACTACCGTACCGCATTATGGACAGGAAATCATTTTCAAGTTACATTGATGAGCCTTAAAGCTGGGGAAGATATCGGTTTAGAAATTCACCCTAACGTTGACCAATTTTTACGCATTGAACAAGGTAAAGGGATTGTTCAAATGGGCAAGAGAAAAGATAATTTAAACTTTGTACGAAATGTTGATGATGATTTTGCCATTATGATACCTGCTGGAACATGGCATAATGTAACCAATACAGGTAATATCCCGTTGGAAATTTATTCTATATACGCACCTCCACAACATCCATTTGGCACGGTACATGTAACTAAAGCAGACGCTTTGGCTGCAGAACACCGTTCTGACTGTGATATGCACTATTCTCATCCAACAAAGTATCTAAATAGGATTCAAACAAATAATTTTAACATCGTAAAAACAAGCTTTTCTAAGGAGGAAGCAGCAGCGATAGCTTTACTTTTAGGCATTGATTTTAATAAAAGCAAGTTTGATTTAGATGAGTTTTGGATGGGAGTAAATACCGAGCTTGAACATGGAAAAATATCCAGCCAAACAAATGTAACTGGTGATGATCCTATTATAACGGGGAAAATTGCCCTAGCTCATCTTCACGAGTTCCCTGATTACTACAAAAGACTAAAGGTGCTTGAGGAAGAAGCAAAAGCCTATTGGAACATGGGTTAAATGATAAGAACAACTCATATTTTCAAGCGAGTTTGTGAAATGTTTTACTTAAACTAATGGGTGCGTTAGGTCACTAAAAGAAAAAGGAGAGTACATAGTATACATGGCTAATATGTACTCTCCTTTATTAAGGTTTTTTAAAATTAGTTATAGAAAACTTCAGCTCGGTTATGAAGCCACCGTCCTCGGAGGGTTGCCAAAACGAGCAGTTCACTGTGCGGTAAAAAGTGAGCAATTGTTGAAAATCGTAATAAGTTGTACTGTAGCTTTTTTCGAATGGGGGAAATCATTTTCTTCATTGTATTGAATAATTGGGCCACTCTCGAGTAGCTCCCATCTTTCATAAAAGAGTTGGGTACGTTTGTTATCATTCGCAGTAACTCACGAAATATAATCAAATACTTTTAAAAAAACGACAAAGGGTTTATTAAGATACTTAAGGAATTACTGAAGTATAGTATCTTTAGGGGGAAAGTATATGCAAACTTTGGAAAAAATCAGCAATCGATGTTGGTATCAAACACCTGTTTCAGAAACGGATAGACCTATTCTAGGAGTAGTGGTTGGAGAAAACAGATCGTTAATGATTGATGCAGGAAATTCAGAAGCACATGCTAATTGTTTTCTTAAAGAGCTTAAAGAACAAGGTATTCCACTTCCAAGCATCGTTGTGCTTACACATTGGCACTGGGATCATATTTTTGGTTTGTCTGCTTTGAATATGCTGTCAGTTGCTTCTATTCAAACGAAAGCTAAAATTAAGAACCTTGTTTCGTACGAATGGACAGATTCTGCTTTAGAAGAACGAGTGAAATCGGGATTGGAAATTGAATTTTGTGCCAATGCAATCAAAAAAGAATTTGGAAGTGAAAGAAATATTATCATTTCATTACCAAATTTAGCCTTTGAACAGAGAGTGGAGCTTGATCTAGGAGGAGTATCTTGTCTTTTGCAGCATGTAGGTGGCAATCATTCCCCAGACTCTATCATTGTCTATATCAAAGAAGAAAAAATACTATTCCTTGGCGACTCTATTTATGCAGATATCTATTCAAACAAAAGGAATTATACGACTAAAAGTACGATTCAATTATTAGACACAATCGATCAATTTGATGCTGAAATCTATGTCCTATCCCATTGGAAGCCAATATCGAAGGAAGAATATCAGAAAGAAGCAATACTATTAAGGACTGTAGCCACATTGACAGATCAATATAAGGGACGCTTTGAAGATATAAAGAAATCTTATCAACTCAAGCTAAACAGAGAGCTAAATGAAGAAGAGCTTGAAACGATTGGATACTTTGTGAACGGGTTCGAAATAAATAATTAGTTTTATAAGAATTCCTATTTAGTTAACGGTGGGCATTTTATAAAATTGGAGACGATGCCTTTCTTATAGAACTATCAGGTGCGTTAGTTGAAGACATAAATGAATTTGAAGCTATGATCATAGCTCTTTTTTAGTGGTACTAAAGTTAGCTTAGTTTTATATAACTTAAATACTTTGGATTATTTTACCCTTATGAATAATTACTCATCATTGTTATTATTTTCTTAAAGGTTTAAATTACTTTACTGATCTTGAGTTTAATTTTGATATCGTTAATTCACCATTAAGGAATGTGGTTTACTGTGAGATCAATAAATAAAATTAACTTAGTTACAAAGTTATTAATTTTAATAATTTTTTTCTGTTTTAATACATATATTTGTTTTATGCAAGAGACAAAACAGAGGGCATGGTTACTGCGTTTATAGGTATCTTTCTAGCGATTTTAGTTGCAATTATTGGGTATAGATAAGAAGCAAAGATAATCGGATTTTCTACTCCCAAATACCTTTTAATTATCAGGTGATACTTCCAAAAAAAGAGGTCGGGATCACTTATCCCGACCTCTTTTTTAATACTCTACTCTTTGTTAAGCTACCTTTTTTTCCTCTATTGTTCTGTTAGTAAATAGTTTTTCTTTAAGAGTAGGTATAATCATGCCATCTACCCCATACCTTCCTGCATTCATAGCAGAAACTAGGATAAACATAGATAATAGAACAAGTTGTGGATTGGTACTTGTCGTGCCACTAAACAGATAAGAGAAGTTCATAACTAGACCAAAAAAGACAGCTGTTTTAGTGAAACAACCCAGCAATAATCCTATCCCGACGAGGAATTCTCCCCAAGGTACTAACGTATTGAATATCTCTACATTAGGAATGGCTACATTTTCAAGGAATGCAACCCACCATCCCTGAACAGCCGGATGCTCTCCAGTTGAATTTGCCAACGCACCCTGTAAGAAACCAGAAGCATCAAATTGTCCGCCTGTTAATTTCCCCCAGCCAGCCATAACCCATGTATATCCGAGATACACACGCAAAAAGGCTAAAAGAATGGAGACATTTTTGTTAAGCCTTAAAAGATCAATAAACATACTTTTCCTCCCTATAAATAAAAAATAATGACTAGGAGATATAATAACATAATTGAAAACGATTTTCATTATCGATTATGAAATATTATATAAATAATCCCCTTTTAATACAATTTGAGGTAATATAGACCACACTAAGGATACATAGAAGATCGGAGCTGTCTTTAAGGCAGCTCTTTACTTATTGAACTAGAGGGGCAGGATAGTTGAAGAACGAATATGGTTTTTTATGGTAAAATAAACTTTATTACCTTCATTAAGAGTCTACTTTCAATATGAAATTAGATGATAGATGGGAGATATTCTATTTATATTAATAATTGCTTTTGCTAGGGTAATTATTGCTATTACCGGTTTCATTTTTATATTAGGTCGAAGGATATTTGAACCGAAGAAAGAGCTACAACAAAGAATTGTTAATCTCGAAGAAGAGGTTTGGAAATTAAAATTCAAAAATAACAATCTAAGCAAGCTTTAATGATCAGGTTACAGAGGAAGTCTTAACTGTTCTGTGGGTTTCCATTAACGCAATAGTATATTCCACTATTGCATATCTACTAATGCTCCTCATAAAATCCAATTTTATTGCTTTATCCGTTCCATTCGTTTTTTACCATGTTTTTAACTTTGTATCGGGTGTGCTAGGTGTACCAAATTTTTCACCATTAAGCACGATTTTCCCATTCAGTATTGATCAACAGCCTTTATGGACTGTACTAATTCCGTTTTCAGTTCTTTTAATTAGTTTAATAGCTCTCTTATTATTCGCACTTCGTAAACGAGGCGGAATGGGTGATATAATCCATGGAACAACGTAAATATCGGGTGAAGAGGTTATAAAGGGTTACCTTGCTCGACAAGAAAAGAATCCATTTTAATCAATCTTATTTCAAAATGGATTCTTTTTATTTACGCTGGAATATGGGGGGCAGGTGAAAATTTTGATCAAGCTTGATTCCAAAAATACACATAGATCTTAATTAGTTCTATATTTTGATAAATCGACTTACTGATCATTTTTCAGTTCCTATATATTCAACTTTTAGGGAATTTTCCACCTGATAATTATCCTCAGGATTCAATGCATCTTTCAAAGCTTCATGCCTTTACCGATTCCTAGTTTCTTCAGAAAAGAGAGTATGAGCTACAGTACCATACTCTCATATTTTCTTCATCAGTATAATATTTTTTTTGTGATACACACTTAAAACCAGGCCAAACAAGCAGGCGGTAATCATCGCTGATAAAGCACCATAACTCATAAATGGCAGGGATACGCTTATTATTGGTAATAAGCCGAGAGACATTCCGATGCTGACAGTTACCTGTGCAGTGAATATGGCAAAACTGCCGGAAACAAGCATTTTCCCAAATGGGTCTTTAACAGTTTGGAATATACGAGAGATTCGCCAGATCATCCATAAAAACAGCAGACCAATGAGCAAGGCCCCGGCCCAGCCAAGCGTATAGGTAATCGTTACAAAGATAAAATCCGTCATCATTTCATTTGAAAAATCAATCTTCCCGAGGGAACCAAAATGTCCAAACCATCCGGCATCTTCAATTAGCTTTTCCAGTTTCAAATACATATACCCCGATGTCTCACTGAATTTTTCAGGCGTAACGAACGCAAAAAGTCTTTCAAATTGATAGGCCCTTATATCTTTCAAGGATATAAGCAGAAGTGAAACACATGTAGTAAGCAGGACCGCTGCAGTGATAAGGATTTTCCTTTTATTTAGGCTGCTCTTCCAGACCATTACAGCAACCATCAATGAATAAAGCACCGTCGCCTGCAAGTTGGTTGTAAACATAAACAAAAAGGCAGAACAAACGTATAAAATGGCAGCCAAATAAACATTCATCTTTTTTGATTGCAGCATTCCGGCCCAGGCAAGCAGAAAAAGTGGCAGAACTACAATCGAACTGACCGACAATAAACCCATAATATTAATTCGAGGACTGCCGTTCACTAATACATTGGAAAATTGGAACTGAAAAAGAATCAGACATCCTATCGTAAAGAAAACCCAGCCCCATCTCTGAAATTTCCGATAATCGAAAAAAAGAATGACACAGGCCAAAATTACACTTCCTGTGACAGAATATACCTGATTCAGCACTGAAAATGAATTACCATCCTTAAATAAGAACCAAAACAAAAACAGGCCCGTAGCTGACATGAACAGAAACATGCTCATTAGCTTCCAATCAATCTTCGGCCTGTGCAGCTTGTCCATCTTCTGCCCAATGTCAGAGGGGCTTCCCATATTCCGGACAGCCAGTTCCTCTGCTTCATCCTCTTTATATCCTTTTTTGACCAGTTCAGTTTTAGCTTGATGCAGATGGGCTTTTAATTCAGCTTCTATATATTTTTTTGCTTCTTTTGATCGGATATACGACGAAACCTCATCTAAAAAATGATTGCTTCTCAATCGGTTCTTCCTCCTTCAAACGCTGTCCGCCAACTAGCAGAGGCGGAACCACTTTTAGATTCCTTTTTCTTTAGCCACTTTTTCGCACGTTCATCCAAGGAATAGAGCTTCCTTTCTTCAGTTTCCCAAAAAGACTGGAGCCAGCCTTCCTTCTCAAGCTCATGCAACGTAGCATACAAGGAGCCTTCGTTATTTTCAAATTTCCGGATGCCTTTCTGGTAAAGAGATTTATTAATTTGATAACCATTTTTCTCCTTATCCAATGATCTGAAAATACCAATCAAGATGTCTTCCCTACTTACATCCTGCTTTTCGATAGCAGTATGGATGGAGTTTCTATGGTTTTCAGTGAATTTCAAATCAAGAAATGTATGCTTTTTCATAGCCGATTTCAAGCGTGTTAATTTATCTTCCATCGGTGGATTCCTCCCAATAGGTTTTTAACCGTCTTTTCGCTTGGCGCATCCGGGTCTTCACCGTTCCAAGTTTGACCCCGGTAATTTCAGAAATCTCCTTGAGCTTCATTTCCTGAAAATAATGGAGATAAATGAGCTCGCGATACTGGATTGGCAGTTCCATGACTGCATCAGCAAGCTGCCTGTCTTCATCCTGCTGAATGATCTCTTCTTCCACATTATCGGTAGAAGTCCATTCCTGCTCTTCTTCCGCAGTCGAAACTTTGCGGAAGTACCAGCTTTTCCTATAATCCTTACAATGGTTAATAGCAATTCTCCAAAGCCACGTCCTTATATTTGATTGTTGGTTATACGTGGGTAGCGCCTTATAGCATTTGATGAAAATCTCCTGTGTCAGGTCCTCTGCCACAACTGCATCTTTTACATAGGAATAGACCAATTGCAGAATATCCTGGCCATAAAGGGACATGATTTCATCCAGTAAGGATTTGTCATCTTTCATTTGAGACCATTTCAACACAAACTCCTCCAAAACAGTTCACACTTCCTTCCCTAGTTATAGACGATTGTACTTATAAGAAGGTTTTCTGTTTTTTAAAATTAAACCTTTGTTACTATGAAGTACAGCTAAAAATATAGAAAACATTTTAAGAATCAGTACAGCAATAGTAGAAAATCCTTGCCTGACAACATCCAATCAGAAAAGTTTAACCGGTTATAAACATGATAAACCGAAATAAATACTAGAATTTTTTTCTTATAGAACTATAGGGGCAGATTAGTTGAATAAGAAAAAGATATTAAAGGATTATTATGATAAAACAAGAATATAAATTGAAGAAGGTTTTGGGAAAAGGTGGGACAAAAATGGAAGCGTTGATTGAAGAGTATGGTCGTGGATACGCAATGATTCGGAAAGCTATCGAAGGATTAGCGGAGGAGGAGCTTCGTTTCAAGCCCGCACCGGACAAGTGGAGCATCCATCACATTCTCATCCATGTGACGGATGCTGAGGTCTTGTCTACACATCGGCTGAAAAAAGTCTTGGCGGAGCAGGAGCCACTTCTGCTTTCGTTTGACCAAGACGCATGGGCGAATGGCTTGGGGTATGATCTGTTGGACCGTGAACAGTATTTGCTCCTGTTCCAATTGCTGCGTTCCAGTATGCAGCCCATTCTGGACCATCTGACAAATGAACAAAGCGAGCGGGTGGGGGTATATGACGATGCAGAGCGGTGCACATTTAAGCAATTGCTGGAATTCCGTGTTGAGCATGTTCGAGGACACCTTGCCCAGATTGAGAGGGTGAGGGAAGCGTATCGGCAGAGCAAAGTATAATGTCTGTTAAATTTATAGAACTAACGGGTGCGTTAGCTGAAGATCGGAGCTGTCTTAAGGCAGCTTTTTCTTATGCAACTATCGGGGCAGGATAGTTCCATAAGGAATACTGTTAAGTGACATTAAAGTCGTTTAAAAACGTCAGTCTTGTTATTCCATTAAAGGGTCGGATTGTGGAGGATTGGAAAATTTTGATTCTACAAATAATTGTGGGATTGGAAGAAGGAAAGCTATGTATAATTAGTGATGTAAGTTTATGCTTTTTATGTAATAATTATTTTGTAGAAATGTAAAGTTATAATACATACATAGTGAAGGTGGGGATCATAATGGCAACGGGAACGCATACTGTAGTAGTTCCAGTAGATGTACAAGCAGTTTGGGATTATGTCAGTGATCTCGAAAAATGGGCAACGACAGTACCAGCCTATAAAGAACATGAAATCATAAATGACAAGCAATCTATTTGGACATTTGAAGGTAGTGTGAAAGGTATTAAAAAAACAATACAAGCGCAGGTAGATATTACCGAATGGAATGAACCTTCAAATATTAAGTTTGAACTAAAAGGTTTATCAGATAATTTTACAGGAAGCGGTCACTTTACTGCAGAAGATGTTAATGGTAAAACAATAATGACTTGTACGGTGGAAATCCATGCAGGCGGATTATCTGGTGCGGTGTTAACACCAATTATTAAATGGGCTGTTCCAAAAGTAGCATCTCGTTTAACAGAATCTATCGCACGTAAAATTGCAGTATTCTCATAGTTTTCAAAGATTGAAAGCCAATTCATTTTGGAGATACCTTCTCTGAAGTATAGATGGTAACATTCTGAAGTGACCAATATAATGATATCGAGCTCTACTAGAAATTTTATAATTAGCGGAAAGGGGGCTGTCCAAAAAGGATGGCCTCTTTTTTTCAATATTCCAGAATCGCTTTTCTTAATGAACTAAGGGGTGCGTTAGCTGAAGATTGGAGCTGTCTTTAAGGCAGCTTTTCCTTATGGAACTAACGGGGCAGGATAGTTCCATAAGGAATACTGTTAAGTGACATTAAAGTTGTTTTAAAAACGTCAGTCATGTTATTCCATTAAAGGGACAGATTGCCGAGGAAACAGTTGAAACATATATATGGAAAATTATTTGAAAGGATATACTAAGATGAGTTCGATGATATTTAACCCTTATTTGGGGACATTTTGGCTACCATCGGAGGTTCATTAACAAAGCGTAGTTAGAGGAGATTAAAATGGAGAAGCAGGCTGTTTTATTTCATTCATTAGAGGGTGAAAAAATCTACTTCAAAG
>NZ_VHIK01000145.1:0-275 GCF_006680105.1 Bacillus sp. B4EP4a | reverse complement strand
ATTCAACACACTTAGAAATAATTCGACATACCACAAAATAATTCGACTCATACATGAATAAATTAACTTCCACAATGATAATTATACATCCACCTGAAATAATACCAACTCACAGGAATCATTATTGTTTTNAGAATGTGAAGTTTCTTTTTCTGAATTCTTTTTATTCGTCAAAATAGAGTTGTATATGAGGAAGGATAACGCAATTATTTCGAATCAAATAAATACATACAACACTATCTAATCTGAATTCTTAGACATGGAGGGGAATGAGT
>NZ_VHIK01000144.1:0-205 GCF_006680105.1 Bacillus sp. B4EP4a | reverse complement strand
GAACCTGGTCGCCCAGATGGCCCAGGGGGCCCCGGCTGATGTCCTGGCCACCGCTGATCAGAGGAGCATGAACAAAGCGGTTGAGCAGAACTTAGTGAATGCCCCACGTCAGTTCGCCAGCAACGTGCTCACCCTTGTTACCCCTGCACATAATCCGGCGAGGGTGACCGGATTGAACTCTTCGCTGCGTGGCGCCAAGCTTGTC
>NZ_VHIK01000143.1:0-364 GCF_006680105.1 Bacillus sp. B4EP4a | reverse complement strand
CCGTACCTGATCCAACTGACATTACATGAGTCACGATCCAAGGAACAATGGAAATCACAAGGATGACCCGCAGTGTTTGCATGAAACCTACAACCGTTTCATCACTATCCTTCATTTCCTCACTTAAGACCACCATCTGGGAAAGCCCTCCCGGAAAACTGCCAAGCATGGATGTGCCCAAGGATAAGTTCATTCACGAAACAATCGTTAAATGAGATGATTGAATATTTACCTGTTATGCTTTTTACGACAATCGCAATCATTTTATTTACAGTTTTGACTGGCTGGTTTGTCGGGAAACGAATGAACTTATCCTTGGGCACATCCATGCTTGGCAGTTTTCCGGGAGGGCTTTCCCAGATGG
>NZ_VHIK01000142.1:0-206 GCF_006680105.1 Bacillus sp. B4EP4a | reverse complement strand
CAAAAACACAGGAAGCAAGGGAGTTAATGGATCTTTCAGGTTTTCTGGCAAGTGGGATGAAGAATTACGACGAACAGGATTTTGGTTCGGCNAAAAGCGATTTTGAAAAAGCAACCGCATATAAAGCAAAATACCGGGAAGGTAAACAAATGGTTTCAAAGGGGTGGGAAATGCACCTGGTATCAAACTCCGCCACGATAGAAACT
>NZ_VHIK01000141.1:0-272 GCF_006680105.1 Bacillus sp. B4EP4a | reverse complement strand
ACCAGGGTATCTAATCCTGTTTGCTCCCCACGCTTACGCGCCTCAGTGTCAGTTACAGACCAGAAAGTCGCCTTCGCCACTGGTGTTCCTCCAAATCTCTACGCATTTCACCGCTACACTTGGAATNCCACTTTCCTCTTCTGCACTCNAGTTCCCCAGTTTCCAACGACCCTCCACGGTTGAGCCGTGGGCTTTCACATCAGACTTAAGGAACCACCTGCGCGCGCTCTACGCCCAATAATTCCGGACAACGCTTGCCACCTACGTATTAC
>NZ_VHIK01000140.1:0-218 GCF_006680105.1 Bacillus sp. B4EP4a | reverse complement strand
TCCCGCAGGAGTCTCGAACACCCGCTCCAATCAACTGGAGCGTTTTTCAAATAAAAAAACTATTAAGAAAACCATAGTCTTGTAATCATGAATCCGGATGAGCCATTTCGACCCCCTCCAGACTATAGCCAAATTAGAATAAAAGTAGTTTGCCTATAGTTTTTTTATTTGAAAAACGCTCCAGTTGATTGGAGCGGGTGTTCGAGACTCCTGCGGGA
>NZ_VHIK01000139.1:0-281 GCF_006680105.1 Bacillus sp. B4EP4a | reverse complement strand
GATATGGATGATGAAAATGATGATTTGTATGATCCAGACGGCGAAGAATCCGATATATACGAAATCGATGTAGATTGGTAAACGCCTGAAGAGACCGCCTATATTCAGTATAATGAAGTGGAGGACACCTATCAATTCGGTATCGTTCAGGAAACAGGTGATGGTGTGCTGAAACGTATGAACCGGATTCGTACAGCGGATGATGACCTGATAAAGGATGAAACGAATTTCTTTTTCAGCAAGGAAGAAGCAAGTACGATCATCGCCATGATCGCCAGTCA
>NZ_VHIK01000138.1:0-280 GCF_006680105.1 Bacillus sp. B4EP4a | reverse complement strand
GGCAAAAACTATTTCTTCAACAAAAGATTCCCCCCGAAATTAATGGATGGGTAAGTGAACGCCTTAAGCAGAACATCCCCTTCCTATTGTTTTTTCAAAGCATTCAAGTGATGGAGCAGTCCATTCCGCTGTTCCAAAGACTGTCCCCAAAATTATCGATTGTCCACTCCCGGCAACCTGATCGAAAGGAAAAGGTAATGGCACTAAGGAATGGAATGATTCCGTGATTACTGACAACGACCATCCTGGAACGCGGCGTGACAATTGTTCGGTTGTAAGT
>NZ_VHIK01000014.1:0-119074 GCF_006680105.1 Bacillus sp. B4EP4a | reverse complement strand
TCTTACTGAGGGGCTCTATTTTTTTCAAACCTGATATTTAACGATCTACAGGAATGCTAACGGATGCTTTACTTCAATAAGTGAGGTTGCTGCGACATCGGCCCTTGGAATGGATTTATTAGTATGATCCACTTTCTCATCCGCAAAGATTTTTCCGATGGCTTGTTCATTTGTCAAAGCAACCGGCCGGACAATCGTGTATGTCAGCCCGCTTGCTTTTAAATGTTCATCGGCATCATGCTTTGCTTCGAGATAATGTCGCATTCCTGCTTGGGCTTGTTCCGGATTATCAGAACTGACAGAGCTTAACATGACAAAACGTTTGATACCCTTCTTCTTGGCGGCATCAACTAGTTTAATGGCTCCATTCTTATCCACAGCTGTCGTTTTATCCGGCCCTGTTTTTGGTCCAGATCCGGCGGCAAAAATGATGGCTTCCATGTTATCCACTGCTTTATCCACATTTCCCTCTAAATCTGCAAGGATTGGATGCCCGCCGAGTTCTTTTATCGTTTGAGCCTGTTCCTCTTTCCGGATCATCCCGTATACAGTCATTTGCGGATTTTTTGATAATTCCCCAATGATCTGTTTTCCGGTCGTTCCGTTGGCTCCTGTAATTAAAATATTCATATATGTGCATTCCCCTTTCATGGCTTATCCTACTCTTTACCCTTAGAATGACAAGGATAAGCACTGTGGATAACTAATGGAAATAAGTTATCCACAATCATCGAATTGGGGACAACAAAAAACCCGGCAGTGAAAGCCGGGTTTTTGCGTGATTTTAAAACATGGAAGAGCTGTGCATCGGCTGAACTTTGGCTTTTGGGTCAATATATTGTTTGGCGTGATTGACGGCAGTGGGTGCCTCACCAAAACCACTTGCAATCAATTTTACTTTGCCATCATATGTTGCAATATCACCTGCTGCATAAATTCCCGGGATATTCGTTTCCATTCTGGAATTCACCAAAATACTGTTCTTCTGGATATCGAGTCCCCATTCCTTAATGGGACCAAGGGAAGAAACGAAGCCGTAGTTGACGATGACTGCATCTACCTCCATCGTCTCTGTATCTTCACCATTTGTATCCTTGATGACAATTGTATGGATCCGTCCGTCTGTACCAATCAACTCTGAAGGTATGTATGGAGTCTTTATTTCAACTTTTGAATCTTTAAGTGTTTCTACACTATGTTCGTGGGCACGGAATTTATCCCTTCTGTGTATGATGCTCACTTTCTCGGCGATAGGCTCCAGCATCAGGGCCCAGTCCACTGCTGAATCTCCACCTCCGAAGACCACCACTTTTTTGCCGGCAAAATGATTGAGATCATCGATGAAATAGTGGAGGTTACTGCTTTCATATTTTTTTGCATCATCAATTTCGATGCGGCGGGGTTGGAAAGCCCCATTCCCAGCTGTGATGATAATCGTTTTGGAGTAATGGATTTCTTTATCAGTCGTTAACTTGAAAACTCCATCGGCTTGCTTTTCCACTTCTTGAACGGCCTGCTCCAGGACAACATCCTGCTCGAACTTTGCCATTTGTTCTTTCAAATTATTCACTAGCTCCTGAGCGCGCACTTTGGGGAAACCAGCGATATCATAGATGTATTTCTCAGGATAAAGGGCCGACAATTGTCCGCCTAATTGTGGTAGGCTCTCGATGATTTTTACGGATGCCTGTCTCATTCCCCCATAAAATGCAGTGAATAATCCAACTGGGCCTCCGCCAATGATGGTAATATCATAAACTTTTTCATTAACTTCCAACGTTATCCCTCCGATATACTAGGTTTGCTGAAATTTATTCTCTTATTTTAACATAGATGATCTTTTAAAAAACGGGTAAAGTTAGAAAAGTGAGAAAGTTTTGACTATATATAGGCGGTTTTATGATGAATGTTCTTTATTCTCTTTCAAAAGTGGGTAAAATTACTCTTTACCAATGTTAAGCATATCGTATAAATATGGTTCGGAACTGGGTGAAAAGTAACGCTTTTTGGCTTTATTTTAACCCGAAAAAGTTCGGTTTGTTACTTGAAAAAGGTATGGAAAAAGACTAATATTTACTTATACATCATTTGGTAAAATTTTTATGAATTTTTTATGACATTTATGAAGTGTTACGTGAAATACGTCACAAATGTATAAGAGTGCTTTTTATAATGGAAATTAATAAGATAGACAATATATTTTAGTTATGGAAAGCATCACAAGAAAATATCGTAAAGGTGGACGAATACTTTTGAAAAAGCCAACTATCGTTGTTTTGGGAGCAGGTTATGGTGGATTGATGACTGTTACTCGCTTACAGAAGGCATTAGGTCAAAATGAAGCAGAAATCGTATTAGTTAACAAAAATGATTACCACTATGAAACAACATGGCTGCATGAAGCATCCGCTGGAACTCTACATCATGATCGTGTGCGCTATCCAATCAAAAGTGTCATTAACAGCAAAGTTAAATTCATCCAGGACTCTGTTTTGGAAGTGAAAACAGAGAACAAAAAAGTCATCCTTGAAAACGACGAAATTTCTTATGATTACTTAGTGATTGGACTTGGACCAGAATCGGAAACATTTGGAATCCAAGGGCTAAAAGAATATGCTTTCTCTATCTCTAACGTGAACACTGCACGAAAAATCCGTGACCATATCCAATTGCAATTCGCCACGTACAGTACTGAGGTCGAGAAGAATGAAGACCGCTTGACGATCGTTGTTGGAGGAGCAGGATTTACGGGTATCGAATTCCTTGGCGAATTGGCTAACCGTGTCCCTCAACTTTGTAAAGAATACGACATCGATTTCCAAAAGGTCCGTATGTACTGTGTGGAGGCAGCACCAGCCGTCCTCCCTGGCTTCGATCCGGAATTGGTGGATTATGCAGTATCTTACCTTGAGAAAAAAGGTGTGGAATTCAAGATCGGTACACCGATCAAGGGGGCGACTCCCGAAGGCATCATCGTGGCAAAAGGCGAAGATGAAGTGGAAGAAATCAAAGCGGGGACCGTTGTATGGGCAGCTGGCGTACGTGGAAACTCCGTGATAGAGGCTTCCGGTTTTGAAGCTATGCGCGGACGTATCAAAGTGAACCTTGACATGCGGGCACCGGGTCATGACGATATTTTCATTGTGGGGGATTGCGCTTTGATCATCAACGAGGAAATTAATCGTCCATATCCACCTACTGCCCAAATCGCTATGCAGCAAGGTGAGGTCATTGCGAAGAACCTGACTAAATTGGTTCGTAATGAAAGCGACCTTGAAACGTTCACTTTCGAAAACAAAGGAACGGTATGTTCACTTGGTGAAGACAACGCGATTGGTGTTGTTTTCGGCAAGAAAGTTACAGGTAAGACTGCATCATTCATGAAGAAAATGGTTGATAACAGAGCATTGTTATTGATTGGCGGAGCTTCCCTTGTTGCAAAAAAAGGTAAATTCAACGTCCTTTAATTTTTTCGGTATATAAAATAATGGCCATTTGGGGATTGTCCCTGAATGGCTTTTTCATTGGAATCTCATCCATCGATGAGTGTGTCATAGTGGAGTATGCACTTTTCTTAAGTGGAATATAATGGGGATAAGAATGATGAAGCTGCATCAAGAAAGTCCTTACCTTTGGCACTGTTTGGAGTTTACACTAATTATAAAGAATGTGGGGGAAGGATTTTGGAACAATGCAAAAATGTTTGGCTGGCAGTGTCCGGCCTTGTGATATCTGATAAAGGTGAGTGGCTGGTCGTGAATAAAAGGTATGGCGGATTGAAAGGGCAATGGTCGCTTCCGGCAGGTTTTGTCAAAAATGATGAAACCGTCGATGAAGCTGTCGTACGGGAAGTGTTGGAGGAGACGGGTATTCAAACAGAAATCGAAGGCATTGTAGGAGTGAGAAGCGGAGTCATCAAAGGGGATATAAGTGATAATATGTTGATATTTTTACTTAAACCGGTCAGTTTTGAAGTAACCGCTCAATTGGATGAATTATATGAAGCTAAATTTTATGACCCTGATTTACTCATGCAGGAGGGGAAGCAATCTTTACTATTAGAACAGCTTTTAGCTTTTAAAAAGGAAAGAATGCAGACGATGCTTGACGGGTTGAACCCGGGAGATCAATTTGGATATACATCATATAAATTATTCATGTAATTTGGGTAATTATCTTTTCTTCGGCATTATTTGGTATAAGTCGTTGACGCAGCAATTATTTTTTCAGTAAACTAAAGGTGTCGCTTTTAAGGAGGGTCAAGAATAACATGCCATTGCCTGTTTTAATTATCTCAATACTCTTATTTTTCATATTGTTTTTCGGAATTGGCTTTTTGCTGAATATGCTCTTTCGCTCTTCTTGGATCATGGTCATCTTATTTCCAATCGTCTTCATCATCATTGTCAATGAAACAAAGCTAATAGAATATTTTAGAAATCCAGGAATCTCTTTTTCCAATCTTGGAACAAGCCTTACATCCCTTCATACGGCAGACATCATTATTTTATCAAGCGGGCTGCTTGGCGCGGTTTTAGCGGGTGTGGTCATCAGGATTCTAAGGAAAAAAGGATATCAAATGTTTTGATAATGGAAAGGGCCGTCATTTATGGACGGTTCTTTTTTTTGTAAGAAAAATTGGATCTTTCCATGCTTTATGAATACTTTCACTCTGGAAAGGGAACAAATATCCTTGTGAGAGGAGTGGAATTAATACATATGAAGATTGTAAAGGCATTATTTTTGAGGGTTGCTATTATCATATTATTTATCTTGGCCATCGAATCAACCTTAAATCATGTTTTTGGGGCTGTGCCTGAAGATCATCCTTTTGAAGAGGCAATGAGACAACATCGAATGCTTGGTTTCGAATATAAAGCGATCCATAGTGGAGGTCAAGTGGCAACGCTAATGGCATCGGCATCCACGAGCAATGGTCCCACGACGATAGCGGAGGCAATCGAGCTCTCGAAATACCCGAAGCATGAAGTTTTGGCTACAGGATATACAGCAGGGTATGAATCGACAGGAAAGTACCCGGAAAGCCCATCCTATGGAATCACTTATTCAGGGGTGAAGGTGAAACGGGATCTGTTTTCCACCATTGCCGCCGATCTTGCCGTATTCCCTCTCGGAACCATCCTTTGGATTCCGGGCTATGGTTATGGGGTTGTAGCGGACAAGGGCGGTGCGATCAAAGGAAACCACCTGGACCTATACTACGAAACGGTACAAGATGTATACGAGAACTGGGGCAAGAAAACCCTTGAAGTATATGTTGTGCAAAAAGGGAATGGCGAGTTATCTGAAGAGCAGTTAAGCAAGTTGAATGAAACCAAGATCAAGCAGGTATTCAAGTCGAAAATTGCTGAGAAAACATTAAACGAGAATGTAGCTTCCTTTGCTTTTTAATGATTGATGGACAAATCGGAGAAAGTGAAGGTGAAAGGCTGCCTCGATTGAGGCAGCCTTTTTGATTGTCTGTTTCAGTTGGGACGCCCTTAGGCCATGCTTTTGTAGGCTTCAGGATGCAGGGTCTTTGCCAATTTGTAAAGACCATCCAGCAAACGCGGAGAAGGCCGGCAGAATAATGGTTCTTCCATGATGTGAATATTGTTATTCCGGACGGCCTTCATATCAGACCACCCTTTCCGTTTCTTGACCAGCTCTGGGTTTACTTTTCGTAAAGGGACACCGACCCAAGCTAAGCAAATATGGTCGGGATCCTTTTTTTGGACATCTTCGGAAGTGACTTGAATGCTTGCCATGTCTACATCTTCGAAAAGGTTATATCCTCCCGCAAGCGTGCTGATCTCGGATAACCAATTAACTCCCCCTGGGCTGAATAAGGGATTAGGCCACCATTCCCAATACAGGGACGGCTTTGTTTCGATTTTGTCGGCGACGTTTTTATATTGAAGGATGGCATCACGGAATTTGGCAGCCTGTTCCTCTGCTTTTTCCTTAAGATCCATGGCCTCGCCCAAGGTCAGTAAATCTTTTGCGATATCTTCAAGTGATTGCGGGTTGAAGATGATATGGGGGATGTTCCGTTCTTTTAACCCCTCAATATTTTTTTCCATGCCCGGTACACTCAGTGAAGCCAGCACCAAATCGGGTTTTAGTGATTCAACATGATCGATGTCGATCGATAAATCGGGCCCAACCTTAGGAAGGTGCTGTATGGTTTCAGGCCAATCAGAGTAGTTATCGATGGCGATCAGCTGATCTTCAATCCCTAGATATGTGCATAGTTCCGTATTGCTGGGGCAAAGAGAGATTATTTTCAAATTGAACACCTACCCTTGAAAGATGAAAAAGTGAAGTGCCAGTGCAATGAATACTCCGGTCAAGGCTCCGAAAAATACCTCGATTGGCTTATGGCCCAACAGTTCCTTTAATTGTTGCTGTTTCTGTTTATCTTCTTTTTTCTGCCAGTTCTTTGCTTGCTCGACAAATGTATTGAAGTCGGTAACGAGCTGGTTCAAGACGGCTGCCTGTTCTCCTGCCTGCCGTCTCACTCCTGTCGCATCGAACATCGTGATGACTGCAAAGATCGTGGCAACCGCAAACACAGGGGAATCCATTCCGGTTTCGATCCCTACCGCTACGGTTAGGGCTGACACGGCCGCAGAGTGGGAGCTTGGCATACCGCCTGTGGAGTTAATGAGTGACCAGTTCACTTTACGAAATGCTATGAAGTGGATGGGCACTTTAATGAATTGAGCAAAGAAAATGGCAATCAATGCTGCGATTAAAGGGAAGTTGAGTAATAATTCCAAGAGTATCAGCCTTCTTTCTAGTTATAAGTAAAGATGAAATCCATATCTGGGTAAATACATCCTGCTCGGAATAAGGCCCTTATTATTAGTTCCATTCAGTCCTGTCGATTCCCTGCTGGTAATAGCAAAATATGATCTTTCTTATACTATTACTCTAAAGTCACCCATTCTAAACAATATCCCTTTTTATTATTATTTACGCGGGCCTTATTCGAAAATTTTTGAAGATTTCGTTATAATGAATGTAATTGAATGGAGGAGGTAGCAGAATGTTCACAGTAAAAGGTTCCCTGAATATAGATTTGATTGACGAATGCCTGATTCTAGGCGTATTTGACAGACCCGTAAAATTTACAGGCATAGGAAAAGAAGCGGATGAACGATTGGACGGCCAGCTAACAGAGTTAGTGAAAGCCGGAGAAATCTCTTCCAAGAAAAAATCGGTGGTCAAAATACATACATTAGGTAAATTAAGCGTAAAGAGATTGATTTTTGTAGGGTTGGGCAAGGAAAAGGAGCTATCCTTTGAAACCCTCCGCGAAGCGTTTGGGAAGGCGCGTAAGACGATTAATGAATCCAAGATTACGACTCTTTCGATCGCTTTGGATACATTCACGACTGAAAATCTGGATGCATTGGACGCAGCGCATGCTTGTTCCGAGGCTTTCGAACTTGCTTCCTATAAATTTGACGGGTATAAGCAAAAATCGAACCAGGTCGAAAAAAGCCTCGAATCGATTACGGTTTACAGTGAATATGATCAAGAAGAGGTCGGTGCCGCGCTTCATGTAGGGAGAATCTTTGGAAGGGCGACGAACTCAGCCAGAACATTGGTCAACACACCAGGCAATTTGTTGACTTCCACGGATTTGGCGGATTATTCATCCGCATTGGGCGAACGTTATGGTTTTGAAGTGGAGATACTCGAGAAGGGAGATATGCTCAAGTTGGGAATGGGCGCACTCCTTGCTGTCAATAAAGGTTCGGTCGAGCCTCCGAAAATGATCGTCCTGAAGTATCAAGGTAAGGATGAATGGAAGGATGTTATCGGGCTGGTCGGTAAGGGCATCACATTCGATACGGGTGGATACTCATTGAAAACGAAGGCTGGAATCGTTGGGATGAAGACGGATATGGGCGGTGCGGCGGCAGTTTTAGGTGCAATGGAAATTATCGGCGAATTAGGACCGGATCAAAATGTCGTGGCTGTCATTCCATCCACTGATAACATGATCAGCGGTGATGCATTCAAGCCGGATGATGTGATCACTGCCATGAGCGGCAAGACGATAGAGGTATTGAATACGGATGCGGAAGGCCGGCTGGTTTTGGCGGATGCCATGACTTACGCTAAACATCATGGTGCTGACTATCTTATTGACGTTGCCACTTTAACGGGCGGTGTAATAACGGCGCTGGGCATGGATATGACGGGTGCAATGACAAATGATACGGAATTCTATGAGCAAGTGGTCAAAGCCTCAGAGGAGGCCGGGGAGCCCATTTGGAGATTGCCGATTACAGAAAAGGATAAAGAACGGGTACGCAATAGTAAAATGGCGGATTTGAATAATTCACCTGGCGGGGCAGGACATGCGATCATGGGCGGGGCCTTCATCGGCGAATTTGCTGAAGACACTCCGTGGGTTCATCTGGATATCGCCGGAACTTCCACAACCTCGAGCAGCTCCGAATTGTGCAGGGCGGGGGCTACCGGTGTCATGGCACGAACGCTTGCACTATTGGTTGAAACCTTTGAAACGAAAACAAGATGAACCCAAATATCCGAAGCCGAAAATAGGCTTCGGTTTTTTTACCAAAAGAGTGTGGTGGACGTTATACATCACTCCATTTCAAGCTGACGATGATATGACAATTTTCTTCTCCCGCTTTAGGATAGAAATCAAAACGGATCCCATCGGGGTTATACGTGATATCAGGTTCGTTCTTAATTCCTATCTTTCGGATCATATCGATCACGACACTCTTTTCCGATGCTTGGGCAGCAGTCATCAACCGGTTCGAGAAAGGCTTCGATGTGGCTAAAGTATCCATGACTTTTTTTACATCAAGCATTAAAGATTGCGAGGTCTTTGCCGATTTAACCAGCAGATCTGGGTTGGGTGCCGAGTAGGGACGCAATGTTCCTTCCCGCTCCCGATTCATATTCATTGCCCCGACGTGAGGCGGAAATAGAATAGGGTCATAAAAAAAATAAGGGAAATCCTCCAAAAGGTTTCCGTCCTTTCCTTAAGTCTGTCTATAGACACGTTTTCGTTATACGTTAAAATATGTATAAAGGCCAGCCGATATGATAGCGGTTTGTGAATGACCTTTCTACTGCAAAAAAAAACTTCTTGAAAATTATGACCAAAGACACACTATTATTTGTAAACTGCTTCATTGACAGGTATAGTGTATAGTAATATACTTACTTACCTAAAGTAAGGAGAAGGCACACTATAAATTATAAAATAGGTGATGTTAACATGAAAATAACCGAGGAAACAAAAAACCTTTTAATAGATAAAATGAATATCATCAAAACTCCGGGAAAAGCTGATATATGCCTTGTGGGGCCTGTGAACCTGCCTGTTGAACAAGGAGATTTCTCAACGGTTTTCCAATGGTATACATGGCTTCAGCTTGACGGCGCGGATAATGACAAGGAAGCGGTGCTTGATTCGCTTTCGGAAGCCAATCTCGCTTTTGGACAGCAATCCTCCGTATTGGTGTATGGAGATTTTAAAAATTCCGGGGATGCACTTGTCCGGATGCATAGCATCTGTCACACGGGTGATATCTTCGGCAGTAAACGCTGTGATTGCGGCTACCAGCTCCACCAATCGATGAAGATGATAGCCGAGCATGGGTGCGGGGCCATCTTTTACCTTGCGGACCATGAAGGAAGAGGGATCGGCCTGTTTTCCAAGTCTCTTGCCTATTTGCTTCAGCAGGAGGGTTATGACACGGTCGAGGCGAATGAGGCTTTAGGATTCGAAGATGATACGCGATCTTACGAGGGAGCCATTCGAGTGTTGAGCGAACTGCGCGAGGATCCGGTGACTTTAATCACGAACAACCCGAAAAAGCTGGACGCCCTCATGAAGCATGGACTTGCGGCAAAGGACCATATTCCGCTTTGGGGCGGTTTGACGGAAGATAATAGTTTCTATCTGGATACAAAAGTTAAGAAGTCTGGACATATCCCCCAAAAGAAGCCAACTTTGATTGTATAAGGAGAGCTATAGTATGAATGATGATCAATATTACATGAAGCTGGCACTGGATTTGGCGGCCAGTGCAAAAGGAAAGACGAATCCGAATCCAGTGGTCGGTGCAGTCATAGTCAAAGACGGTGTGATAGCCGGGACAGGGATCCACCGTAAAGCCGGTGAACCGCATGCGGAAGTACATGCATTCAAAATGGCGGGTGAGTATGCAGAAGGTGCAACGCTATATGTGACTCTTGAGCCCTGTTCGCATTATGGAAAGACACCTCCTTGTGCAAATTTGGTGAAAGAATCAGGTGTGCGGCGAGTTGTGGTGGCTACTCAAGATCCGAATCCGGAAGTAGCCGGCAGAGGGATATCGATCATCAAGGATGCGGGCATTGAAGTGGAAGTTGGCATCCTGGAAAAGGAAGCTCAAAGGCTGAATGAGCGTTTCATTCACAATATGCTGACGAATCGGCCCTTTGTCATATCGAAGTATGCGATGACGCTCGATGGAAAACTTGCAACTCACACAGGCCATTCAAAATGGATAACAGGGGAACAATCACGTCATTCCGTTCATTTGCTGCGTGATGAGGTGGATGCCATTCTTGTTGGTATCGGGACTGTATTGGCCGATGATCCATCACTGACGACCAGACTTCCGGAAGGCGGAGGGAAAAATCCGATCCGGATCATTTTAGACAGTGAATTACGTGTTCCCTTGGATGCCAATGTTGTACAAGTATCAGATGCGAAAACCTTGATCGTAACGCATGAAAATGCATCCGCGGATAAAATGGACATTTTACGTGAAAAAGGGATCGAATTCATTTTCGTCCCTAAAAACGAGACGGGACTGAATCTAAGGTTTTTGATGGAAGAACTATATAAAAAAGGGATTACGGATGTCTTGCTGGAAGGCGGAAGCGAAGTGAATGCCTCTTTCCTTAGGGAAGGGCTCATCGATAAATACTTGATTTATATAGCCCCTAAACTATTGGGCGGAAGAAACTCACTAACACCGTATACTGGAATGAATGTTGATACGATGGATGAAGCAATGGATGTTTTCTTCTCTGGCGTGGAAACGTTTGGTGAGGACATACGCATCACGGCTTATCCTAAATAAAAATAGACAACAGGTGAAGAGGCATGTTGGTTAAATCAGATGTATGCATAGTAGGTTCAGGACCTGGAGGAGCCCTGCTGGCCTACCTATTGGCCAAGCAGGACATTTCAGTCGTATTGCTTGAGAGGCATTCTGAAGTTTCAAGGGAGTTCAGGGGCGAGTTCTTGAACGATGAAGGAGAGGGCATTCTTAAAAAGCACGGTTTATTCGAGAGTGTGGAAAGACTAGGCTTGCTTAGGATGGAACAAATTGAATATTGGAATGACGGCCAATTATTCAAAAGGATTTTTCCTGATTGGCCTGTCGATCATGTTGGGATACATGTCCCTCAAAATCATCTGCTTACAGCTATATTGAATGAAGCTGAAAAGCTGGACTCTTTTCAATTGATGATGAATACGAGGGTCACGGACTTGATACAAAATGAAATGGGCCGTTTTACGGGTGTCAAGGCTCGAAATGGCGGAAATGACCTGGAAGTGCAAAGTTCATTGATAATCGGAGCGGACGGCAGATTTTCCATCGTTCGAAAAAAAGCGGGAATTCCAGTGGTGATTAAAAATCATGGTTATGATTTACTGTGGGCAAAAATTCCAGCTCCAGAGGGATGGAAGCCTTCGATCAAGATGGCATTGGTCAATGGCTCACAGGTTGCCCTCTTCACTCAGGCTGGAGGTTTCATCCAAATTGGCTGGAATATAGAACATGGTTCGTTTCCCCATTTGCGAAAACAGCATTTTGATCCGTTCATTGAAGATTTGCTTTTATCCTTTCCTGAATTAAAAAAGGTTGTGAGTGAAAATATCCGCTCTTGGCATGACTTCATTTTATTGGATGTTTACAGCAGCTATTGTGAAACATGGACAAAGGATGGCGTTGCTTTATTAGGTGATGCAGCCCATACAATGACACCTACAGGTGCGTTCGGACTCAATTGTGCCATGAAGGATGCCGATATATTAGCCGAGCTTATTTCTGGATGCATCCTGCAGGGGGATACTGGTTTCCTGGGGCTAAAAATGGCTGAGCCAAAAAGAAAAGCCGAAATTGAAAGATTACAGGCCATTCAGGTGGACAAGGAAGTTTCCTTCGCATCACAGTTTGCCGCCGCTTATGTTTAAATGGGAGTGAAGGATATGAAATTCGGTTTTGATATTGACGATACCCTTATTAACTTGAGGGAGTTCGCGTTTCATCTTTATAATGAAAAGCTTAATACGAACATAGAGATAACGAAATTCAGAGCTTTAAAGACGTTGGAGATCCATGAAGCTTTCGGGCTTGATAAAGAGGCTGGGGGCAAGATGTGGAACAGCCTTGCCGAGGAAGTGTATTATTCATCCTGTCCAGCCTTCGAGGGCGCAGTGGAAACGCTGCAGGAGCTTGAACGCGATGGTCATGAAATCTATTACATCACCGCCAGAAAAGCGGAGCATGGTGAACGGACGAAAAAATGGCTGATTGAAAACGGCTTTCCGGTTAAGGATGACCATTTTTACTGCGGTATGAAGGATCATGAAAAAATTGATACGATCCGCAAATTGGAATTGGATTATTATTTTGATGATAAACCGGCAGTGCTGGAAACTTTATTGGATATTCCAACGAAAGTGTATGCAATAGATAACTCCTATAACAGGGAATTGGATATTCCAAGGCTGACAAGCTGGCTTGAATTAAAAGAAATCCTCTCCAAATAATACAATTCATATTATTGACGGATGACTTAATAGACTTGGGTCATCCTTTTTTTGTATACTGATATGAATAGTGATTCATTTTTTTGATGTACATGGTAAGAAAAAAACATGAGAGTTAGGGGTAATGGGATGGAGAGAAATATTGAAAAGTCATTGATAGGCACGCTTGGGATAGAAATGAAAGAAGTCGGTGATGGGAAAGTCATTGCGACGATGCCTGTGGATGAACGAACTAGGCAGCCGTATGGTTTATTGCATGGGGGAGCTTCTGTTGCCCTTGCGGAATCTGTTGCAAGTTTTGGCGGCATGCAGCTAGTGGATAGTACAAAACAAGCTGTCGTCGGCCTTGAAATCAATGCCAATCATGTAAGGGGCGTCCGTTCCGGTTTTGTTACCGCAGAAGGGAACATCATCCATCGCGGGAGGACGACGATGGTATGGGATGTGAAAATCCATGATGAAGAGGATCATCTTATCTGCGTTTCACGCTGTACATTGGCCGTTATCGACTTACCAAAGCCAAAGTGAATCAAAAGAACAATCGTAATAAAGTGGTGTAATGATTCTACAATGTCCGGTTTAAGTATAATATGGCAAAAGATTATTGTATGAAAAGAGGTATTTTTATGCTGGTTGGACATATACAAGAAATCACCCGTCATCCTGTAAAATCATTCACTGGTGAACAGGTACAGAAAACGAGGGTGATGGATTATGGACTATATGGAGATCGCAGTCATGCTTTTAAAGATAAAAATGGGAAATTCCTTACGATAACCCAAGTCCCGGAAATGGTCCGTTATCAAGCTGCTTTTTCTGGTGAGGAAACCCTTGACCAATATCCGGAAATCAAGGTGAAGACCCCAACAGGACAGGTGCTGACATGGGGAGGGGAAGCCTTTCATGAGGAAATGGAGCGGTTATTAAACCAGGAGGCTACCACCATTGTTTATCCGCCTGGACATATCCCATTGGGGGCGATTGAAGAAGAAAACATCCTGCTTGTCAGTGATGCCTCGATTGGCGAATTGACAAAGCTTTGGGGAAAAGAACTCGATGGCAGGAGATTCAGGCAAAATTTGGTGCTATCTTTAGTGAACAAAACACCCTTTTTAGAAGAGCAATGGTTCGGAAAAAGGATTCTAATCGGAAATGAAGTGGAATTGGAGATCAAAAGGTATTGTGAGCGTTGTATGATCATAACGGTCGATCCAAGCGATTCCCAGAGAGATCCAACTCTCCTGAAAACTGTCGTCAAGGAAAGGAATAATCATTTTGGCGTATATGCCTCGGTCATCAAAACAGGTGAAATCAGAGTGGGCGACCAGGTATTTTTAAAGGATTGAGACAGAAAAGAGCTGCTCCTGTAATCAGGGCAGCTCTTTTGCAATGGCAGGAATCAGCGGGTTTTCTTTAAATCATCCTGGACACTCCGATCCCACATCTTGACGCCAGAATGATAGGCCGAGCGATTGATTAAATGCCCGGCTACAGGGCCGGTCATGAAGATAAAGATGATCGCGAGCACGACCCGGAAATCGAAATGGCTATGTTTATAGTAAAAATATAACAAGGTGCCGATCAGGATGAACATGATCCCAAGTGTCGAGCATTTTGAGGCAGCGTGATTTCTTGTATAGACGTCGGGCAGCCGGATGATACCGAATGCCGAGACTAAAAAGAGAAAGACTCCCATTAAAATGAATAGGGCCGATAGGATTTCAACGATTGCGGTCATCTTCGATAATCTCCCCTCTCTCAAGGAATTTGGCGAAAGCGACCGTTCCGATGAATGATAGGATTCCGAGCAGAAGAATGGCTTCCAGATATGCACTTGTATCCATGACAATGGAGGCAAGTGCAACGATTGCGATAAGATTGATTCCCATCGCATCGAGTGCGACGACCCGATCCGGTACGGAAGGCCCTTTGATTAAACGGTATAAGAATCCAACCATGGAAAGCGAAACACCGAGCAGCGCGATTTTAAGCATTAAATCGAACATTATTTGCTCACCTCCATAATCGCTTTTTCAAATGTATTTTTAATGCTGTCCACAGCCTCTTCTTTGTCGGCAATATCCATCGCATGGATATAAAGAATCCGATTATCTTCCGATACTTCAACGACAAGTGTTCCTGGTGTCAACGTAATTAAATTCGATAGTATCGTAATTTCCCAATCCTTGGTCAGCACGGTTTCAAATGCGAATATGCCAGGTCTTATATCCAGGCTCGGTTTAAGCACGGCCTTAAGGACGCTAATGTTGGAAAGTATGAGTTCCCTTGCGAATATGAGCAGCAATAGAACGACGGCATTCACCCTTTTCAAGTAAAAACGTTCATTGAAAAAATGACGGAAGACGAACATGATGCCGAGCCCCAACATATATCCGATGATAAAAGTGCTCCCGTTAAACTCATTTTTCAAAAACATCCAGATAACCGCAAGGAACACATTCAGTAAAATTTGGAATGACATCAGGCACTACTCCTTTAAAACCGCTTTGTTATAGATTTCGGGATTCATTAATGAATCCACAGCTTGTGTAATGAATGGGTAAATCGATTCAGTTCCCACTCCGAATAAAACGGAAATGATAACAAGTAGGACGGCAGGGACCAGCATTTTATTAACCGTTTCATTAGTTAAGGCATAATCAGCTTTCGGAGTTCCCCAAAAGCCATTCATGAATATTTTCATGACGGAATATAGGACCATCAAACTTGAAAGTAAGACAATGGCCATTCCAAAGTAGGCCCCTTTTTCGGCAGCTCCCTGAAGAATCAGGAGCTTGCCGGCAAAACCGCTGAACGGCGGTATACCCGCCAATGATATGGCAGCTATGAAGAAGGTCCATGCAACGGCCGGGTATTGCTTGATCAAGCCGCCCATGTCCCGTAAATCATCCGATCCGCTGATTTTGATCATAATGCCAACAAGCAGGAAGAGTGCAGCCTTAATCAGCATGTCATGAATGATATACAGAATGGAGCCTGATAAGGCCTGTTCATTCATGACGGAGATGCCGAACAGGATAACTCCGACGGCGATGATGATATTGTAAATGATGATTTTTTTTACATCCCAATAGGCTATCGCACCAATGACACCGATGATGATGGTCAAGATGGCAAGTATCGCAAGGAAAGTATGGGTGAAATCCTGGTCATGATAAAACATGAGTGTATAGGTCCTGAAAATAGAGTAGATCCCGACCTTTGTCAGCAATGCACCGAATAGGGCCATCACGGGAATGGGTGGAGCATAATAAGACCCAGGCAGCCATTGGAAGAGCGGGAAAATGGCTCCCTTCAAACCGAATACGATCAAAAAGCCAATTGCTATCACCGAGACGATTCCAGGCTGGTTGACTTCCGCTATCCTCTGGCTGATGTCCGCCATGTTCAATGTTCCTAGAACTGAATAAAGGTACGCCACCATGATGACGAAAAAGGAAGAGGAAAGCACATTGACGATGATATACTTCAATGATTCCCTCAGCTGAATTTTCGTCCCTCCCAGTACAAGCAGCACGTAGGAAGCCATCAGCATGACTTCGAAGAAAACAAATAGATTGAAAAGATCCCCCGTAAGAAAGGCACCGTTTACACCAATCAGTAAAAATTGATAAACAGGATAATAATAATGTCTTTCACGTTCCTCCCCTATGGAGTGAAACGAGTAAAGCAGTATGGCCAATCCTATGATATTTGTGGTCAGTACGAGCAGTGAAGAAAGCATGTCTGCGACGATCACGATCCCGAATGGCGCATCCCAGCTGCCGACACCTAAAGTCAAGATCCCTTGAGTATGGACCGTAAACACCAAATAAAGGGAAATCGCAATTCCCATAAGAGAGGAAAAAAGGGATATCCCTCTTTGCAGCTTGATTTTTTTTGCAAAGAAAATGAGAAAGATGCCTGTGAAAAGCGGCCATAAAACAGGCATGAAAGTAAGATTATTCATTCGCTTCGGTACCTCTCATTTCTTCCATGTCATCCGTACCGAGTTCCTGGTAGGTCCGATATGCAAGTACCAGCAGAAATGATGTGACCCCGAAACTGATGACGATTGCCGTCAAGATAAGCGCTTGCGGAAGCGGATCGACATAGGATGCTGCTTCATCACTCAGCAATGGAACGGAACCGCCTTTCAAACCGCCCATCGTCAAAATCAAAAGGTGGGCGCCGTGACTGAGCAGCCCAGTACCGATTATGATTCTTAAAATGCTTTTGGAAAGCATTAAATATGTCGCACACATAAATAGTATTCCAATGACAATAGCCATTAAAAGTTCCATTATTCACTCTCCCCTATCGTTTGAATAATGGTCATCGTTACACCAACAACCACAAGATAAACACCCAGATCAAAAAGTACCGCGGTATGAAGCGAGATGTGCCCAAGAAGCGGTAAATCAACATAATGATAAACATGTGTCATGAGGGGCACCCCGAACACCAGCCCCCCGGCTACGGTCAGGCTTGATATGAACAAGCCTGAACCGATCATTAACTTATAGTCAATCGGCAAGATGCCGGTAACGGTCTTAATGTCGAAAGCGAGCAACAGCAGGACTATGGCGGCTGAAGTCATTAACCCGCCGACAAACCCGCCTCCTGGCGAATAATGCCCGCCTAAAAAGATGGCAACCGCGAACAGCAGGATAACAAAGGCGGCGACTTTCGTAACCGTTTGTAGAATCAGGTCATTTTGCTTCATGATTTATCTTTTCCCCCCGTCAAACGCAATTTGATCATCGCGAATATTCCGAGCGCAGCGATGGAAAGGACACTGATTTCAAACATCGTATCAAGTCCGCGGAAGTCTACGAGAATGACATTTACGACGTTTTTTCCGCCTGCTTCCTTATAAGCATTTTCAAGATAGTAATTTGATATGGAATCAAATAGTTTATTGCTATGTGCCGATAAGGCAATCAATGTCACGATGACTCCTACACCAATGGATATCAAGGCGTTATTCAACTTGAATGTCATCCGTTCTTCCTTTCTGCTTGCCATTAACGGAAGGTGGAAGAAACAGAGCAAAAACAGGGATACCGAAATCGTTTCGATGACTAGTTGAGTCAGGGCTAAATCCGGTGCCCGCAGCAAAACGAAAAATAAGGAAATCGCATAACCGACCGCTCCTAAGATGATAATGGAAGTTAAACGGGATCTTGCAAACAGAATGGCGATCGAGCCAAACACGATGATCGCTGCTAATACCAATTCATATAGGCCGATCGGGGCAAAATTCCCTGTATCCAATTTAAATGCATCCTTCCAATAGAGCGTAAACCCTAATGAAAGAATGAAGAAAAGGAAGATTGAAAGCAAATATGTCCGAATATAACCTGTCATTAAAAATTTCATGATGGAAGATGCTGAGCGTTCGAGCCCTCTAACCCCGTTATCATACAAAGCATTCAGGGAGATACGTTCAGGAATCCACTGAGTGATCTTCTGCCACTTCGGAAGCGTTTTGTATAAAAGGATTCCAAATGCTATGATGCCGACGGTCATCCATACTTCAGTATTCAATCCATGCCAGAAGGCGATATGGACCTGGAAATCGGGACCCGTCAAGCTTGGCTGTATGCTTGCTACCGCAGGTTCAATGATTCGTGAAGATAGCAAGTTTGGAAAAATACCGAAAACGATGACCAACGAAGCAAGGATGATCGGGGATATCAGCATCCCGACCGGTGCCTCGTGGGGCTTCTTGTCCAATAGTTGCAACTGAAGTTTGCCTGTAAAGGGTTTGAGCACGACGATCATGCTATATATAAAAGTGAATACACTGGCTACCCATGCCACCACAGGGAAAAGGACCCCCCATGTCTCCATATTGAAGATATTCAATTCCAATACATTCACCATGCTGGCCAAGAACATTTCCTTGCTCAAAAAACCATTGAAGGGCGGAAGTCCAGCCATTGAAAAAGTACCTATGACAGCGACGGTGAAAGTGATCGGCATCAGCTGCATCAATCCGCCAAGCTTTCTAATATCACGTGTACCGGTTTCATGGTCAATGATGCCTGCAACCATGAAAAGGCTGCCTTTAAAGGTTGCATGATTAATCAAGTGGAATACTGCAGCAACCGTGGCTGCCAAGTATATATTTTCCCCCAAAGATTCATAGTGGAGGGCCGCCGCACCAAGTCCCAAAAGCGACATGATCAATCCGAGCTGACTGATGGTGGAAAAAGCGAGAATCCCCTTTAAATCAGTCTGCCTGATTGCAGAGAATGAGCCCCAGAACAGGGTGATCAAACCGGCGATCGAAACGAGCCAGAACCATAATCCTGATTCGGCAAAAACAGGGCTTAATCGGGCTACCAAATAAATTCCGGCCTTGACCATTGTGGCGGAATGAAGGTAAGCACTGACCGGTGTCGGGGCTTCCATCGCATCAGGAAGCCAGATATGGAACGGGAACTGTGCGGATTTGGTGAACGCGCCAAGCAGCACAAGCAAAAGTGCAGGAATGAAGAGCGAGTGGTCCATAAGTTCCCCGCTTTGGGCAATCAATTCACGAATGCTGAATGTGTTCCCCATAATGGAAAGGAGAATGATGCCTCCAAGCAAGCTTAAGCCTCCAAGCACAGTGATCAGCAGGGATTTCTGCGCCCCATAACGTGAACGCTCCCTTTCATTCCAATATCCTATCAATAGAAAAGATGATAAACTCGTGAATTCCCAAAATGAATAAAGGACAATTAGATTATCGGATAGGACGACACCAAGCATCGCTCCCATGAAAAGCAAAAGGAAGACGTAAAATTGGTTCAGCTTTTCTTTCTCTTTGGATAAATAGAAAATTGAATACAGAACGACGAGTGAACCTATACCTGTAATGAGCAAGGCGAACAAAAGCCCTAGTCCATCTATATAGAAATCAACATGAATTCCGAGAGAAGGAATCCATGTAGCGCTTTCCATAATGATATCCCCTTGTTTGGTCAAGGAAATGAACCTTGAAAAATAGGTGAAAAGGAGAATCGGTAAAATCAATACAAACCATCCTGTATGTATTTGTCGAAATAGTTTGTATAATATTGGTACAATAATTGCTAATAGAAACGGTGATAGCACCGCCCAATGAAGTAAAGACATAAACTCCCCCCTTTTTAAAAACGAAGTCAGTCGTCTTATTATGCTTTTTTTGAGCAATCCTAGACGTTAGGAAATCTTCGCTGAATATGTATTTTTTTATCGAATACTTGCCTCGCTTAAAAGTATAACGCAATTTATGTGGGTTTGCATGGCTTTGAAAACGGTGAAGGCCAACTTGAATGAAGTTTTATATATAGGTAGAAAAGGAGGGGGAAACGACCTGAAAAATTTATTAAAAAAATTTTTTCAAGGGTGAATTAGTAGAGTATCCATTGTGAAATGGTGGATTATCTAGCATAATATAGGATAAAAGACGCATGGATGGAGAAGTCATGAAAAACACATATTTACTTAGCTATTTACCAATCATTTCAATCTTATTATTCAGCCTCTCCTTTGCCGTTTATGGGGAAATGCAAATGCTCAAGTTATTTGGGAATTTGGGAATCTACCAAGGGATGCTAGAGTTCTTTTCTGAAACCGGCATCAAGCTGGCGCTGCTGATCGTATTGCTCCTATTATTCTTCATGGTTTTTGCTGCATTGAAGCTGGTCTCCGATACGATATTGGAGCTGTCTTTATTATTCTTTTCCAAGGATTCGGAAGGTAAAGCCCTGAACAGTGTAAGAAAGGGATCTGTCATATATGTGATTGGCGGTGCCTGTTCATTGTTCAGTGTTCAATTCATCATCGGGCTTGGGTCGATCTTTATCGCAACGAATATCGTGGCTTTAATTTATTTTGTCAATAAGTTAAGCCCGAGCCTGAATTTATCGAGGCTGGTGGGATTGGTCTTCTTTCCAATCTTCGCTTGGACGGCACTGATTTCAATAGTCGCTTATGCGGGATTGAAGCTTTATAACAGCGTTATTGCAAGTCTTCCCATATAGCAAAAAAGAAGGTGCCATCATCGGCACCTTACAGACTGTAGATAAACTCGATAATCATTGAGTTTGCCTACAGTTTTTTTCTAAAAAAAGTTCCAGTTGTTTTCAGAAATCAGCTCCCTTTCCGCCGACTGTCTGCCAAGCCTCATCAAAGCAAGTGTCTGTGGGGTCTCGGCTAGATAGTTATTCGGCAGGAGTGTCGCAAATTTCTTCAAACTAGTAAGGGTTTCATCCATATAAAAAAGTAAAAAAACATGGAGTATAACCATGCCTTGTTTTAAAATCATAGTAATAATTCCCTTGATAAAATCGTTCAGGGATATCGACAAACTAAGAAGGTGACATCTCGGCACCTTCTTTTTTCACTCGGCAGTCTGGCTGATATCTTTCCAAATCAATACATGGGGTGATTGTGAATAAATGGATTGTAGATTGGATGGTTTGTCCCTTCCAACCCAAACCCCCGTTGTATAGTTTGCTGTCAGACCGACAAACCACATGTCTTTCACATCATTGGTCGTACCGGTTTTACCGCCGACATAATCCGTAGGAAAGTAGGCTTTGCGGGCTGTCCCGGAAAGGGTTGTTTCGTGGAGCAGCTGCCGCATCTTGGCTACGGTGCTTTTATTCCATATCTCCTTGGAACGGTCTTTCCATTTATAAAGGACTTTACCTTCTTGATCGGTGACTTTAGTAATGGCGCGCGCTGGCTGATAGTTTCCGTCATTGAAGGAAGTATAGGCATTCGTCAGTTCAAGGGGACTCATGCCATATTCGAATCAGCCTATAGCCGAACTTGTATGGTGGTCTTTTTCGCTCAGCTTTTTAAAGTCGAAAGCATCCAGGTACTTGAAACTCGTTTCCACCCCCGTCTTTTCAAAAAGTCTTATGGCGGGTGTGTTATAGGATTGAGCGAAGGCAGTTCTTAGTGTGACCATCCCGTAGCTGTCGCCGCTATAATTCTTTGGGCAATAGCTATTGCTGCAATAGCTTGCTCCGCTAACGAGCTGATTGATGTCAGCATCCGTTTCTTCTAAATAGGGAGCATAATCGAGAAGTGGCTTAATGGCTGACCCTGGCTGCCTATAGCTTTGGTATGCCCGATTGAAAGAATTTTTTTTATAATCCTTTCCCCCAATCAAAGAGACAAGCTCGTGCGTATGATGCTGTATAACCACTAAAGCTCCCTCGATATCATTGACACCGAGTTTTGATTGAACAGCAGTCTTTGACTGTGTTTGCAGTTTAGTATCGAGGGCGGTATGGATGGTTACACCGGAATTCAAAAGCTTTTTTACCCTTTTATCCAGCTCGGCTTCCGCCTGCTTACGTATAGCGACATCGGGACTTTGCAGGGAATTGTCGAGACCCTCGGAGGATGCCACCAGGTTTTTCAATTCCTGATGAACATACGTCACGTAATCGGGATATAAGTCGACCGGGGTGGACAAGTCTAATTTAATCGTACTTTTGATAAGCTTTTCGTACTCGTCCTGTTCTAAATCACCTTCGGCCACCATTTGTTTCAGTAATCTCTCCTGACGCTTTTTCGTCGCATCGAAATGTTTAAGAGGATTATAGTTTTCCGGATTATTGGGGATTGCGGCCAGGAAGGCAAGTTCCGCCTTGGATAACTCTCCAGTAGGTTTACTGAAATAATATTGGGAAGCAGCTTCGATTCCATAAGCTCCATTACTGAAATATATGGCATTCAAATACAGCTCCATGATTTCCGGTTTTGATTTTTTTCTCTCTATCTGATGGGCATAAATGAGTTCACTGAGTTTTCGGTTATACGTCCTATCATGTGAGAGATAAACATTCCTGGCCAGTTGCTGGGTAATGGTACTGCCGCCTTGTTCGATTGTTTTATTTTGTGAATTGATAAGAAGCGCCCTGCTTATGCCGGATATGTAAACGCCTGCATGATCATAAAATTTCTGATCCTCTGTAACGATGAACAGATTTTCCAGGAAAAGGGGGATGTCTTCAAGTTTTAGGTAATTCCGTTTCTCACCAGTGGAAATTTCACTGATGACCTTTCCATTTGCGGCCTTCATGTAACTATTCTGAGCCAGTTTTATCGATTCAATGGGAATTTGCTCGTCGAGTACATGATAGGGAGATTGTGCTGAGGACCACTCCTGATAAGAAAGGAAAATGAAAAGGATCAATATGGGAACTAAGAGGAAAATCGTGATATAACCAAGATACGTGCGCATAGTTCAACTTCCTAACAAATATATTTTTAGTATGTCCTTGGATTGAAGGGATGAAAATGGTACTTTTGGTTCATTCATCCATCATAATCCAAATAAGGTAGACAATAAAGAGTTTTGGGTAAATTAGGTATGACGTCAGATCCGTATCCGAATGGTGTGTTACGATCCTAAGAAAAAAACTTTCTAAATCTTCTGTTATAATGAGAAAAAACCATTTTTTGTTTATATGTTGATGTCAGGAATATGAAGGGGGTCATAAAAATGGAGGAACAACAGCAATATGTATTCATTGATTTTGAATTTACGATGCCGGAAGGAAAAGCCAATCCAGTAGGGTTTTATCCGGAAATCATTGAGGTTGGTTTAGTCACCGTCATTAATGAGACCATTCAGGAACAATTCTCATCTTTTGTTAACCCGATGAAATTTCCAGTTTTGACGGGAAGATGCAAGAAGTTCTTGAACATTGCACAGGATCAGGTGGACCGGGGGATTTCATTTGAAGAGCTGGTCACTTTATTGAAGAAAATAGATGAGCAGCACCCGACGACGATTGTTACCTGGGGAAATATGGACATGAAGGTGCTTCGCCAGAACTGTCAGAAAGCAGGGTTGGATTTCCCTTTTTCAGGGAAACAAATTGATCTTTGCCTGGAGTATAAACGCTTTTTCGGGGATCAAAACCAAACCGGACTTTGGAAAGCTGTACAGGCCTATGGCAAAGAAGGGACAGGCAAGCATCACAGGGCGCTGGATGATGCCATTACGACATATAATATCTTTAAGTTAGTAGAGAAAGATAAAAGTTATATGAAAAATCATGAACCGACGACAATTGGCGATCGCATTGATTTATCAAAGGTATTGAATCATTTAGCGTTATAAAAGCCAAATCATATACTACTGATTTGGCTTTTATCATGCTTTATTTGAAATAATCAGCCGCTAGATCTTCAAGCAAGTGTAAGCTTTTATCATTCCACTCCGTTTGGGCTTCGCTTAAAGTGCTTTTCATTTTCTCAACTGCTTCTCTTAAGGATTCCTTATACTCAGGAATCTCCTCATCAAAGTTCCTTACCATATTCTTTGGTACATTGGTTTGCTCCCGGAATGCAAGAGCACGCCGCTGATGGAACATGGACACTTCCGTTTGCTTCGGGTTATGAAGATCTCCCTGCATGGGATGCTTCAAGACAGCCAACACTTTAACAAGATATGCAGCAGGTCTGATATCGGTGACTTCCCCGATGTATTTTCCAGTTTTATATATGGCGGTAACCTTATCGCCGATCTTAAAATCCTGTTCTGACATTTCCCTACCACCTTTCTTTTAACTTCCTTCATGATACATAAGAACAACGATTTTTCACAGCGAATTCGTTCAATTTCGTAAAGATGCTTTTTTTATGAAAATCGTGTAAAGTGTACAAATGAAGATGAAAAATGGTGTTTCATGCCATTTTATTTTAAAAAGAAAGAGGTTATATACAATGACAAACTTTCCACAATTAACAAGTGAAGTTTTGGAAAATGAAAAAGCGGTCATCATGCAAACGACGATGGGCGATATTAAAATTAAACTATTCCCTGAACTGGCTCCAAAGACAGTGGAGAATTTCTTGACACATGCTGAAAACGGTTATTACGAAGGAATCATCTTCCACCGTGTCATCAAGGATTTCATGCTTCAAGGCGGAGATCCGACAGGGACTGGAATGGGTGGAGAAAGTATCTGGGGAACTCCATTTGAGGACGAGTTCTCCATGCAATTATTCAATTTGCGCGGAGCTCTTTCCATGGCTAATGCAGGCCCGGGAACAAACGGAAGCCAATTCTTCGTCGTACAAGCCCAGCATGTGGACAGCAGGATGGGTGAGCAAATGAAGCAAGCCGGTTATCCGGAGGAAATCATCAGTGCTTATATGGAACAAGGTGGCACACCATGGCTGGATCATAAACACTCTGTTTTTGGACAAGTGGTCGAAGGCATGGACGTTGTTGATACGATTGCTAACGTGGAGACAGTTGCGGGAGACAAGCCAGCAGTGGACGTGGTCATTAAAGGGATCACCATTTTATAAATGAAAGAGAAGCGGGGGGCTTACTGCCTCTCGTTTTTTTAGGTTTTAGTGGATTAGGCCCACTAGTGGATTGTTCTGGTAATTGATATAATGGGATAATGCAGTTTAATTCCCTATCAGGAAGGATGTATCGGATGGACTTTCTCAATCATGCTTTACTGGGTTTGTTTCTTTACTTTCCAGAAGACAAGACTGAATATATCTCGGCTGGTATAACTTGCTTCATTTTTTTAGTGGCAGCCGTTTTTACGATGAGGGCAATTATAAGATATTCAAAGAAGGAAGAAATGAAAACCAAGCAATTCGAAGATGAGGTCACAAAAAGGAACCAACGAATCAAGGATGATACCATTTCTTGATCCCGGAAGATGCCAGCAATCGCGAGCCCCGTTTTTTGATATTGATTATCTGAATATGAGTGGTATTATGTTTTGTTAGAAGGTCGTGAAGAATTAAATGTTCCCTTATCAGCATAAGCATTTTATACTATAAACATAGAGATAGAAATTTTGGGGGCGTAATTGGTTATGCAAATCATAGCGAAAAGAATGATTGCGGCAGATACGGTTAAGGATTTTTTCATTCAGCATTGGGAGACGACTCAAGTCGTTTTTTCAAGAGGCTTGTTTCATTATGCGGAACTTGAGGGTTTTGGGGTGATGGACGAGAATGAAAAAATCACGGGGTTGGGAACATACAAATTATCCGACCATGTTTGTCAGATCATCTCTTTGAATAGTGAGCATGAGAATCAAGGTGTGGGCTCATCGTTGCTTTATGTGATGGAAAATATCGCTAAAGAAAAAAATTGCCATACTATTAAAGCGATTACAACGAACGATAATTTACAGGCATTGAAGTTTTTTCAAAAGCGTGGTTATGTCATTTCGGAAATCGTTAAAAATGCCGTTGAAGAATCACGGAAAATCAAGCCCGAAATACCATTTTACAGTTTTGATGGAATTCCGATCAGAGACGAGATAATACTGGAGAAATACTTATAATAAGGTGAAATTCACCTGGATTTTGATAGGGGGAATAGGGATGTTTAAGAAAATGGCGGCGGATGCCCTTGGTCTTAGTGATATTGGAAGTGTGATTAAGCCTGCCGATTATGACAAGGTGGATGCAGATGACTATATCATGCATGAAGATGGGGAAAAAATTTATTTCCTGATCAAATCAAAAACCGATGAGTATTGTTTTACGAATCAAGCTTTCATACATTTGGACGGCACAAGTGCCATAAGCAAAAAGCGTACACTTACTAGGTATAGCTACAGCCAGCATAATATTTCCAACGCTACGCTTGAAACCGCAGGGACCGTGGATTTGGATGCGGAAATTAAATTTTCGATCGGTGCAAAGACTTTCTCGATTGATGTCCATAAGAAATTCATTGAAGAATTAAAAGACTTATTCAAATCACTCGTGAAAATATCGGAAATTTGCCATGAGAATGAGTATGCCCTTCAATATGCCCAGCAAAGCGTAAACCTTGCTTCTTCCACTTTGAACCAGGTTCGCACTGATGGAAGCCAAATGGCTGCAAGTTTCAAGGAAATTAATTCTGCAGCTTTCGAATGGTTGATGGACAGCCGGAAAAAGTACCATGTTAAAGATTTTGGATTTGTTTTCGAGAAATATATCAATAATTAAAAAAGGAGGCGAACACGGAATGATGTGTCCGCCTTCTTTTTTAATTATTCAAATCACTTAAGCCAGGGTTATGTTCATTAGGCATATCCGGCATTTCAGGGACAGGGAATACTTTTGGCGGATCGGTAACAGCAAGGTTTCCTCCATTTCGGCTCGGTGTCTCCTCTTTGAAAATCTCGCCGATTTGTGTTTGGTCCAACCGGAAATTGAATTGGGCATTATGGTAGCCTAAATCCACATATTTGCGGCATTCAGGATATTTGTTCAAATCATAATTAGGTACAGGGAAGATTTCCCCCAGTCAACCCCAAGAGTCTCTAATGCCTTGGCAAATGCATTTTGGTGGGCATTGTCGCGAACCATTAAAAATGCCAGTGTTTCGCGCATCGATTTATTGGAACTCATTTCATAAATCCTGGACTTTTGCAGGACTCCCGTGGATTCAAGCATGACATTGTTCAAAAGGTTAGCCACAAGATTACCGTGATCATAAACCCATGAACCATTCCATGGATTGCCGCAGCATCGACGGGCAGGGATGCTTTCGCACCGATGATGAAGTGATGGGGGTTTGCGCCGCCTTTGATGACTTCATCCAATGGGGCGCCATCGATAGCGGAATCTCAGGCATATTCCCGCCAGCACCGCAGCTGGTTGATGGTTGATTGGACAAGTTCAATATGGCTAAGTTCCTCCAAGAAAATCACGATACTGTTTAGCTTTGCCGCGGAAGTTGGCGCTTTGGAAAGAATACTGCATCATCGTCCGCATTTCACCGAATTGTCCTCCAAGCGCTTCCTGAAGTACTTTTGCTGCATTCGGATCAGGTTTATCGGGAACGATCATATTGATTAAGTCTTCTTTATAGAAATACAAATGGAGCCCTCCTTAAATTTATATTTCTAAGTTAGCTTCTGTTATCTGAATTAAATTATCCCTAAGGTAAAAAGTACCTTTATGGAATGGCGGGAAGAGAGAAATACTAGAGGGAAGAACGATTTTGAAAGGATGTTGCACATGCTATCCAATCAGCAGATTAAAGAATTTCAACAGCAATTGCAGCAAACGAAGCAAGAGTTGGAAGACCGATTAAATGATTCAGGCAACCACGATTTAAGAAGAAGCTTGGAGGATTCGACAGGTGAGTTATCGAGTTACGATAATCATCCCGGAGATGAAGGAACCGAGTTATATGAACGGGAAAAGGATTTGGCCCTTTCCGAGCATGATCGGGATGAAATAAGGGATATTGAACGAGCGCTTTCCGCCATCGAGGCAGGTGAGTATGGAAAGTGTGTGGTTTGTTCAAAGGAAATACCTCTTGAACGTTTGAATGCCATCCCTACCACTACTTATTGTGTCGAGCATACCCCATCGCAGGAAACTTCGGACAATCGGCCGGTGGAAGAGGAAGTGCTGGGACCCCCATTTGGAAAGTTCGATTATGATGACCGTCACGAATCGGTTGCATACGATGCGGAGGATTCTTGGCAGGATGTTGCCAGTTATGGAACATCTGAATCGCCTTCCGATTTTGTAAATCCGCCAAACGATTACGAAGATATGTATGTCGAGTCCGAAGAAAATATCGGATATGTCGAAAATTATGAAAATTTCGTTGGTGTGGATCTATACGGTAAAGAGATAACGGTTTATCCGAACTCCCAATATGAAGAATTGAAAGAAGAACTTTTTGAAGAAAATATTCAAACCTCGTTTGGGGATTTGCCACGATATGAGCATGATCCTTATGTCGATGAAGAGAAAGTTTGAAAAAGAAGAACCAGGATTCTAAGCCTGGTTCTTCTTTTTATTTATGAAAACGCCAATTTCAAACGTTTAAGCCCTTCCATCAGGACGCTGCGTGAACAACCGAGATTCATTCGGACGAAACCTTCTCCGCCAGGTCCATATTTTGAACCAGGTTCCAATGCGAGCTTCCCTTGATGGATCAGTCGATCCTTGATTTCCTTGTCGGTCAATCCAAGATCACGGCAGTCAATCCATAAAAGGTAAGAGGCTTCCGGATGCATGACATGCAGTGAAGGAATTTCAGCAGCAATGAATTCCTCTGCCACTTTTATATTATCCTCAATGTAGCCAATCATGTCTTCAAGCCATTCCAGGCCCTCTCGATACGCGGCTTCCATTGCTGTTAAGGCAAAGATGTTAAGACCATGGAAGGCCAGTTTCGTTTGCGCCTTTTGCAGTTGCTTCTGCAATTTTTCATTACTGGCAATCAGGAATGAAGCCTGAAGGCCGGCAATATTGAATGTTTTGCTTGGCGCCATCAATGTAACGGTTATGTCCGCCAAATTTTTTGAAAGCGAGCCGATCGGATAATGCCTTGATGTTTTATGGAATAAGTCAGCATGTATCTCATCACTGACGATGACTACATTATATTTTTCACATAACTCCCCGATTCGTAACAGTTCGTCCTTTGTCCAAACGCGTCCGCCAGGGTTATGCGGACTGCAAAAAAGGAATAGTTTCACTCCGCTTTTCAGCTTGTCCTCAAAATCGGTGAAATCAATCTCGAAGCGGTCCTTTTCCGTGATAAGGGGACTATTGACCACTACCCGGTCATTGTTTTTGATCATATCAAAAAATGGGGTATAGACTGGAGATTGTAACAATATTTTATCGCCCGGGTTCGTGAATGCTTGGATTGTTGTACCGATTGCAGAAACGACGCCAGAGCTAAATGAAATCCACTCTTTATCGATTTGCCAGGAGTGCCGGTCTCTAAGCCAGCTTTGAATTTCGGTGAAAACCGTTTCAGAAGGGACCGTATATCCGAAAATTGGATGGTTCAAACGTTCCATCAATGCCTTTTGAATGCCCTCAGGAGATGGGAAGTCCATATCGGCAACCCACATCGGGAGAACATCTTCGCGCCCATACAATGATGTGAGCGAGTTTTTATCCCATTTTGCAGACCCTGAATTTTCCCTGTTTATTTGTTCTTCGAATATTGACTTGTTCAAAATATCCACCACCGAATAAAATTTGTCATTTCGCGAAAAGCCTGTTGTTATGATACTATGAAATCATGTTCTTTGAAAATATTGAGCAGGTGATGATTACATGGATACACAGCAAATGAATTTAGCGTTGGTTGCCGTATTGCAAGAATGGGACCCATTCAAGATAGGATGGGATCTTTATGAGCCGGAAATTGCAGATACGGTCATAGCCATCCGGGATATAGATGACCCAAAGGAACTGGCGGAAAAAATAAAATCCATTTACGAGTTCTCGTTCGATGAATCCGTTCAGATGAAAAAGTGCCTGGAAGTTGCACAAAAGCTGCTCATCATAAAAAATGATGCCAGCTGTTCGATCTAAAGGTGAAAAAGGGTGTACCCAGAAATCAGGGGCACCTTTTTATGTTGTTTTTTTGCTCTATACTCGTAGTTTGTGCAGTATACTCGTGGTTTGTGCAGTATACTCGTGAATTTGCGTGATTTATTCGTGAGCTTCAGTGATTAACTCGTGAGTTTGCGCAATTTACTCGTGAGTTTCGGCGATTTACTCGTGAAATGGGCTTTTACTCGTAAGTTTCGGCGATTTACTCGTGAGTTTGCGCAATTTACTCGTGAGTTTCGCCCATTTACTCGTGAGTTTACGTTGGGGTGGCCACTCCAATAAACCCTTTAATTAATTGATACACTTCTTCCGGTTTCTCCTCTGGAAGTAGGTGCCCGGAATCCTCAAGCACAACAAGCTTGGAATTAGGCAGGTCTTCATGGAGCCTTTGGCCAATATTCAATGGCACCACTCGATCATGCCTTCCCCAAATAAGCAGGCATGGTGTATGAATATCACTAAGGTCCTCCTTCAACAAATCGACTTCCTTATCCCGAAGCATCCTCCCTAATGCCCGGAAAATATCATGCTTCTTTATGAAGGGCCCTAGATATCCCTGCCGCATTTCATCGTCAATCATGGCCGGGTCATGGACGACATTTTTCAAATTCTTTTCGATACCTGATTTTTGTAGATACCTTTTTATCCCGAATGAAAAGAAAGGCAGGTAACTGACCATCTTCATTTTCTCCGAATAGCCAGGCTGATAGCCTGAACCGGCAAGAAGAATGGCATGGTCGACAAGTTCGGGATATGATTTGATGAGCTGCAGGGAAATTTGCCCGCCCATGGAATGGCCGATGGTGCTGAATTTCCTGATGTCTTTTCGCTCTAAGAACATAACGACGGATTTAGCGATGTTCCGGAATGAATATGTATATCGATAATCTTTTCCGCTTTGCCCGAATGGCGGGAGGTCTATGGAAATCACATTGTATTCCTTGATTAAATAGGGCACTAATTTACGGAAACTGAAGCTCGACGACAAAAATCCATGAAGCAGGACAAGGGTGGGGAGGGAATCATCGATTCGGTCATATTCAAAATAGATTTCCATATTACCCACCCGTTCGACGCCTTTGATTGTATGACTTTCCATAAAAGCTCCTCCTCCGTAATTGGTCAATGATAAAAATCCACGTTCCCCTTAATATTCCAAAAAAGGTCCTTTAATACTGTTGCATAACAGTAATTGTAATAATAACGATGAAAAAAGACAATTACTATAACAGGTCACCAACCAATTTTGATATAATAGTGTAAGTTTATCCTGACAGAATAGGACTTATTAAATTATATTGTCATATAGGTTTTTAAAAAAGTCTAATAAGGTAATTCGTGAGACTATCTGCCAGCCAAACCATCACATCTAAATTAGTGAATTCCAAAAGGGGGGTTTTCCAATGCACTTGAATGAAGAGGAATTGGAAGTCTTGAGAATCATTGAAAATAATAGCCGGATTGATATGAAGGATTTGGCTAAAATGACCGATCAATCAGATTCGGACATTGAAATTACATTGAAGAAATTAGAAGATATGCGGGTCATTGTCCGTTATTTAACAGTCATTAACTGGGCTAAAGTGGATGAATACCACGGTGTCACAGCGATGATCGATGTAAAAGTCACTCCAAAACGCGGCGTCGGTTTCGATGAGGTCGCAAAAAGGATTTACAAATTCAAAGAAGTCGAGTCCGTTTATTTAATGTCTGGGGCTTATGATCTTTCGGTCATTGTCGAAGGACGTTCGATGAACGAAGTGGCAAGCTTTGTTTCGGAAAAGCTTTCGACACTGGATTCCGTCATTTCTACGACGACTCACTTCATTATGAAAAAATACAAGCATGATGGCACCATTTTCGAGCAAACTGAAGAAGATAAAAGGATAGTGGTGTCACCATGATTAAAACGAGTTATGTTTCAAAAACGATTGCAGAGCTTAAACCATCAGGCATCCGCCGCTTTTTCGACTTGGCAGCCAATTTGGAAGGGGTCGTCTCCCTTGGTGTGGGTGAACCGGATTTCGTTACATCTTGGGCAGTAAGGGAAGCGGCGATCAACTCCTTGGAGGAAGGGTATACCTCTTATACGGCCAATGCCGGATTATATGAATTAAGGTCGGAAATCAGCGGGTACATGGAGAAGCAGTTCCATGTTTCGTATAGACCGGAGGATCAAATCATTGTCACGGTCGGAGCAAGCCAAGCCCTCGATATTGCCTTGAGGACCATTTTGAATCCGGGTGAAGAAGTCATTGTCGTCGAACCTTGTTTCGTCGCCTATGCACCGCTTGTGACCATGGCTGGGGGAATACCGGTCACGGTCCAAACATCCAGGGAAGATGACTTTAAGTTGACTCCCCAACAACTCGAGGCGGCGATCACGCCTAAAACGAAGGCCGTTTTAATCTGTTCACCGAATAACCCGACGGGAACCCAACTTGGGCAGGAAGAATTAGTGATGCTTGCTGACATCGTTAAAAAGCATGACTTGCTGGTGATTTCCGATGAAATCTATGCAGAACTTGCTTATGATGAGACATTCACTTCTTTTGCTGCCATTGACGGCATGCTTGAGCGGACAATTGTCATCAATGGGTTTTCGAAAGGGTTTGCGATGACTGGATGGCGTCTTGGGTTCGTTTGTGCACCTAAGGAAATTTCCGAGGCGATGCTTAAGCTTCATCAATATGCGATGATGTGTGCACCGACCGTTGCACAGCATGCTGCATTGGAAGCTTTAAAGCACGGAATGCAGGATGTGGAGGAAATGCGTCGCAGTTATCGGCGGAGACGAAATTACATCGTGAAATCATTTAACGAGATAGGCCTGGATTGCCATAATCCTGGCGGGGCTTTTTATGCTTTTCCTTCAATCGAAAAAACGGGGATGACTTCGATGGAATTTGCTGAAAAACTTCTGACGGAAGAACTTGTAGCCGTTGTGCCGGGTGATGTGTTTGGGGAAAGCGGTGAAGGTCATATCCGCTGTTCCTATGCATCCTCCATGGAACAGCTTCAAGAAGCGCTTAGAAGGATGGAACGTTTCATGAAGAATCATTGCAAATAAAAGCAAAAAAATAGGGATCCGGCTGTTCCAAGCAGCCGGATCCCTTTCCATAGGGGGAATTAGAAAAAAGAGTTAATCTAATGGATTAACATAGAAAGTGTTAATCATAGTATATCCAGTACCCTGAAAAAAAATACACATGCTACGACCTTTTTTTGAATTAGGCTTGTGTTTTATATAAAGTATGCATAACATTCAGAATTTGTTCTTCGCTAAAGTCCTTGGCTGTTCTTAGAATGAGCTCCGCTTTTTTTGTTCCGATTTCTTCAATCAGCTTTTTTATGTCCTCGTCGATTCCATCATCGTTCCCAGTTTGGGCATCCTTCAGGAATTCTGAAGCTGGAATGTCAAGAACGGTGGAAAGCCGTAGAATGGTTTGTGTATCTGGAACCGATTCACCCGATTCATACTTTTCAATCTTCTTCGTGCCGATTCGTAATTTCAAAGCCAGTTCCTGTTGAGTGAGGTTGTGTTCTTCTCGGTATTGCCGAATGTTCTTCGCGATATTTGACATAGACAGACACTCCTTAGGAAATATATTTTTTTATGTAATTATTTTACCATATTATTACTTAAGGAAAGAAAATGAATATGTAGGTTTTGTGAAAAAAATGCCGCTTCGAGAAATATCGAAACGGCATGTGAATGTTAAATGAGATTAGTGGACTTAAGGAATACGAGTATGATCATGATCGGCACGATGTAGCGAATCAGGAAATACCAAAGTTTAAAAAGTGATCGGCCGGAATCAGCGCCAGACTCGAACTCCTTTTGTACCTCGATCCTTTTCATTTGATAGCCGATGAAAAGGGATATGAATAAGGCACCGACTGGCAGCGCGATATTGCTTGTCAGATAATCGGCGAAATCGAATATGGATAAATTGAAAATCTTCAGATCCGAAAGCACGCCAAATGATAATGCGCTAGGAATCCCAATCAGGAAAACGGTGATACCAGCTATCCAGGAAGCCTTCTTCCGCTTTGCAGCATCACCCTTGATCATGGCTGCAACGACGATTTCGAGAATGGAGAATGCCGTCGTAAGGGTGGCAAATAATAATAATATGAAGAAAATGAACATGAAGATCCCGCCAAGCGCCATTTCATTGAATACTGCCGGCAACACGACAAAAACCAGTCCAGGCCCGCTTGAAGGGCTGAAACCCAGTGCGAAAACAGCCGGGAAGATGACCAAACCTGCCAGCAAGGAAATGAAGATATTCAGTCCAACTACCGAAAAGGCCGATTTTGTAATATCTTCTTTTTTATTTAAATAGGAAGCGTAGGTTACCATCACGGAAACACCGACACTTAGTGCAAAGAAGGATTGGCCAAGTGCCAATAGGATCGTTTCCCCTGTTAATGCGGAAAAGTCCGGCTTCAAGAAGAATTTAACACCTTCCATCGCTCCATCCAGAGTCAAGGAACGGATAAGAAGAATGATGAAAAGTATGAACAAGGAAGGCATCATATATTTATTAGCCTTTTCAATTCCCTTGGAAACGCCGCCTTGCACGACCCAAATGGTAAAGACCATGAATAATAACTGAGCGATAACCGTTTCATATGGATTACTGATTATCGTATTGAAGAAGTTCCCATATTCTTCTTGCGTCAAGTTTGTGAGAGAACCTGTAAAGCTTCTTGCCAAATATGAGATGATCCAGCCTCCAACAACACTGAAGAAGGAAAGCAGAATGATTGAAGCGACGACACCGCCATATCCAATCAACGCCCAAGGCTTTCCAGGGGCGATATGTTTATATGCGCTAATGGCATCTTTCTGTGCATTGCGGCCAATCGTGAATTCCGCTATTAATATCGGTGCACCGATAAGTATGGTGAATAAAATGAAGAGCAGGAAAAAGACCCCTCCACCATTTGCCCCAGTCATATATGGGAGCTTCCAGATGGCGCCCAATCCAATAGCGGATCCCGCGGCTGCCAGGATGAACCCAAGTTTTGAAGTCCATTGATCTTGTTTTGACATGATGGAAAAACTCCTTTAGATGTAAAGAATATCTAGCTGTATATTACTTTTTTTAAACATTTTCTCATCTTACTATGATTATGGGGAATTGGATAGTGTTCCACTATTGCAATCTTTAGAAAAATAAGCAAATATTTTAAGGGGAATAGAGGTTATTTGCAAATTTTTAGGATAAGTTATACATAAAGAACTTATAATATTTATTATTTCCAAAAAACAAACATTTTTAATGAGTAAAATCCCAAAAAGTATGGTATACTTAACTTTGATTATTTTCCAATTATGTGATATAATTTTTTATTGCGTGAAAAGACGAAAAAATATATATAAAATAGGAGTGTTACCATGTCTGAAAAATTCGAAATTGGTGCGGTAGTTGCTGGTAAAGTAACTGGTATTCAACCATACGGTGCATTTGTTGCTCTAGATGAATCAACTCAAGGTTTAGTTCATATTTCTGAAATTACTCACGGCTTCGTTAAAGATATCAACGAACATTTAAAAGTGGGCGATGAAGTGAAAGTTAAAGTGCTTTCCATCGATTCAGCTGCTGGAAAAATCGGCTTATCGATCCGCGCTACAGAAGAAGCTCCTGAGCGTACTGAAGCTCCGAAAAAAGCTCCGAAAAAACGCCAAGCTTCTGTTAAAGCGACATCTCACATCGAATCTACTGAAGGTTTCAACACATTGAAAGACAAACTTCAAGAGTGGATTGAACAATCTCAACGCGAAGACTTAATCAAAAAATAATTTTGGGAACCGGCAGATCCTTCGATCAGCCGGTTTTTTTTGTCCATTTCATGGCCGGTAGTGGGCACATGAATGAAATAAAGCCGGGTCATGTGTTTATCCATGGTCCGGCTTTATTTTATAAAACATAAACAATGTCGATGACATCAACGAGTCGGTTTAGTTTCAGGCTCTCTGGAAATTTCAGGGCTTGGTTTAAAGAGAAGACCAAGATTAATGAGACCGGCAATTCCAACCAATCCATAAACGATACGAGCTAATCCAGCATCTTGCCCTCCGAAAATCGAAGCGACCAAGTCAAATTGGAAAAAACCTATTAATCCCCAGTTGATTGCCCCTATTATTGTAAGAACAAGTGCAGTTCTTTGTATTCCACTCATTGTACTGCCTCCTTTTTTTTGAAAAAATCAGTTCTTTATTTATCATGCTTTTTCATCATGTAAATATGCATCACTACAAAAGTTCCGGGCGGATATTTTGTATTTAAATGGAACATTGGTCATAATGAATAAAAGAAAAGCTAGCACTTGCACTTTGGACAATTCAAAAACGGAGTCAATATGGCATTAAAGGAGAGATATCCATTGGAGAATTACACTTATAAAAATCCTACTAAAGTCATTTTCGGGAAAGGTCAGCTTGAAAGCTTAAAAACTGAAATTCCTGCGTATGGCGATAAAGTTTTACTTGTATACGGTGGAGGAAGCATAAAGAAAAATGGCTTATATGAAAAAGTGGTCAATACCTTGAAAGTGATCGATGCAGAGGTGCACGAGCTTTCCGGAGTTGAACCGAATCCACGCATCTCGACAGTCCGAAAAGGTGTTGATCTTTGTAAAGAACATGGTATCGACTTTGTCCTTGCTGTTGGGGGAGGAAGCGTCATCGACGCTACAAAGGCCATCGTTGCGGGTGCTAAATATGAGGGGGATCCATGGGATCTTGTCATTAAGAAGGCACCAGTCGAAGAGGCGCTTCCATTCGGAACGGTGCTGACTTTAGCTGCAACCGGCTCTGAGGCGAATTCCGGATCTGTCATAACAAACTGGGAAACGAAAGAGAAATATGGATGGGGAAGTCCATTGGTATTTCCGCAGTTCTCCATTTTGGATCCTGAAAATACTTTTTCAGTACCAAAAGACCAAACGGTATATGGAATGGTCGATATGATGTCACATGTGTTCGAAACGTACTACCATCCGGAAACGCATGCGCCGCTTCAAGACCGTTTTTGTGAATCGTTGTTATCGACGGTGATTGAAACGGCACCTAAACTATTGGAAGACCTGGAGAATTATGAGCACCGGGCTACTATCCTGTATGCCGGAAACCTGGCCTTGAATGGGTCGCTTGGGGTCGGTTACAGCGGTGATTGGGCAACGCATAACATTGAACATGCCGTTTCAGCTGTTTATGACATCCCGCATGCAGGAGGATTGGCCATCTTATTCCCAAATTGGATGAAGCATGTGCTACATGAAAATGTCGCACGCTTTAAACAAGTGGCAGTCCGTGTATTCCATGTAGATCCTGAAGGTAAGACAGATGAGGAAGCGGCCCTTGAAGGCATTGAAAGACTTAGGTCATTTTGGAGCAGCTTAGGGGCGCCGACCAATCTTTCGGATTATGGCATCGATGACTCACAATTGGAAGTCATGGCTGATAAAGCGATGAGCAGAGGGGAATTTGGAAGATTCAAAGTCCTGAACCGTGAAGATGTCCTTGCCATTTTACGGGCTTCATTATAAACGAGTGATATGATCCTTTCTCCCGCTTTGTCAGGTGGGAGATTACTTTATATGCATAATTCCTTAATTACTTGATCGATTTCTTGATTATGAGAATTACATCAGATAAAGTGAAAGGGAAACTAAAGAATTCAAGGAGGAATTTGAATGGCCCATATTCGTTTCGATTATTCAAAAGCCCTGCCGTTTTTCGGGGAGCATGAAATTACCTATTTACAGGATGCTGTAAAAGTGGCACACCATTCCCTGCATGAGCAGACAGGGGCAGGCAATGAATATCTTGGCTGGCTTGATTTACCTGCCAATTATGATAAAGAAGAGTTCTCAAGAATCAAAAAAGCGGCCGCGAAAATAAAAGAAGATTCAGAAGTGCTGCTGGTTATCGGAATCGGTGGATCATATCTGGGAGCACGGGCAGCAGTTGAGATGCTTCAACATAGTTTTTATAACATTTTACCGTCGGATAAAAGAAATGCACCGCAAATTTTATTTGTGGGTAATAATATAAGCTCTACATATATGCAGGACGTAATGGACCTATTGGAAAATAGGGATTTCTCGATCAATGTCATCTCTAAATCCGGTACGACCACGGAGCCTGCACTGGCCTTCAGGATTTTCCGAAAACTGCTGGAACAAAAATACGGCGTTGAAGAAGCTAAGGGCCGCATTTATGCTACCACTGATAAAGAGAAGGGTGCATTAAAAACGGTAGCGACGGAGGAAGGTTTCCAAACTTTCGTCATTCCTGATGATGTTGGCGGACGTTACTCGGTCTTAACGGCTGTAGGGCTGCTTCCGATTGCGGTCAGCGGGGCGGATATCGATCAAATAATGGAGGGAGCCGAGCGCGCTAGGGTGGACTTCAGTTCTTCCGAGTTAGGTGAGAATCAGGCATACCAATATGCGGCGGTTCGGAATATCCTTTACAATAAAGGGAAAACGATTGAAATGCTGATAAACTATGAGCCTGGACTTCAATACTTCTCTGAGTGGTGGAAACAATTATTTGGGGAAAGTGAAGGAAAGGATCAAAAAGGAATATTCCCTTCATCGGCTAACTTCTCGACTGACCTGCATTCATTAGGGCAGTATGTTCAGGAAGGACGGCGTGATCTTTTTGAAACAGTCATCAAAGTGGAAAAGGCACGTCATGAAATCTTGATTGAAGAAGCGGCCAATGACTTGGATGGCCTGAATTACCTATCAGGTGAAACGGTGCAATTCGTGAATAATAAAGCATTTGAGGGTACGCTGTTAGCCCATACGGACGGTGGCGTTCCAAACCTGATCGTAACGGTTCCGCAACTCGATGCTTATACTTTTGGCTACCTTGTATATTTCTTCGAGAAAGCTTGTGCAATGAGCGGATACTTACTGGGTGTAAATCCATTTGATCAGCCTGGAGTGGAAGCCTATAAGGTGAACATGTTTGCTCTTTTAGGAAAGCCGGGTTATGAAAAGAAAAAAGCGGAGCTCGAACAGCGCTTATAATATAAAAGGCATCAAGCGGGAATAACATCCTGCTTGATGCCTTTTTTGTTGAAAGTTAAAGCAGTGCCATCAAGGAAGCGATGAAGAGAGAGAAACTTCACAAAAGCATAAGGGTGGCTTGGAAGCCAAATTCCTTTCGCCAATCGAGGGAACAATAGGCCCGGTTTTTTTAAGGCATTTTGGTTAAGCTAATAGAAAATTAGCGAAAGAGGTTTTATACAATGATTAAAATTTCTTCTCAGTTGGAAGGGAAAACATTCGGTTTGTTCGATCTGGAGACGAAGTTAAAACCGGAAGGATATGTGATAGGCGGGGGATGGGATTATGACCACGGGTCTTTTGATTATAAGATTGATGGCAGTGATGGCTACCAATTCTTGCGAGTCCCTTTCAAGGCTGTTGATGGTTCACTCGATAAGGATGGGGTAATGGTCGAACTATTACAACCGTTTTTGTTATCTCATAAGTACGAGGACGGGATGGATGATGAAGGAAATATCGGAAACCTCTCCGCTTCCTTCAATCAGTTTGCTGAGCCTGAAGATCCGGATGCCGAATTTCCGGAAAACTATATCTCATTAGGAAAAGCGCTTGTCCGTGATTTGGAAAAGCTTTTATTACATTAATCTTCAATGATGAGCAAGGTGTCATCACGATGTATGATTACATCTCCAGGGGGCTTGATCAATGTCTTGCCTCCTGAAATGATGCCGACCAATAAAATGTCTTGATCGAATAGCTTAACGTTCAACTGTTTAAACGTCAATTCATGCCAGTCATCCTGGACGGGCAGCTGCTTGATGTTCAAACCATCCCGCTCTTTTTGCTCTTCGGCTTCCGCAAGGATCCCCTTCGATAAGCAATCCTGCATATATTCACTCGCGAATTTATTCGTTTCCACGATACCGTCCGCCCCTGCCCGTAAAGCATTTTCCTTTTGTTCATGCGTTAATATTTCCACAAGACAATATACATGAGGATTCAGCCCTTTGACGGCCAGCAATGTTAATATCGAGAACATATCCGTTTGCAGCTCGTCTTGCTTAAGGTCAGCCGTGATCAGGACGCGTATGGCTTGTTTTACATTTGCTTTCTGCAAAACGGAATCCAATGTAGCTTTTCCTTGGATAAAGTGGATATTCGTTCTTGGAAGCGGGTGCTTTTGCAGCGTATCATCTATAAGGACAATGGATTGATGATGTTTACGATCATGAATGTTTTGGATGATTCTCTGGGAACGGCCATTCCAGCCCACAATGATAATATGACCGCCGCCGCCGAATACTTTCTTTCCTGTTAGAAATTGCTGCTCATTGGAAATGGAAATCTTTGCAATGTACGCAAAATAAGAGGTAATCAGGCCGGCGCCTGACAAAATGAGGACCATTCCAATAATTTTTCCAAGATTTGTAACGGGAGTGAAATCCCCGTAACCAACCGTTGACATAGTCACGATTGCCCACCAGATGCCATCAAGTAAAGTAGGGAATCTCTTCGGCTCCACAAAGTGTATCAAGACTCCGAATGAAAGTAAAAATAATGCGATGGTGGATAGCAATCTGATGAAACGCGGAAATCTGGGAACGGTGCTGATGAATGAACCGATTCGAATCATGTTTTTCACACCCCTTAAGCTGTTCCTTTTAGTATGTTCAAAAAAGGCTTGGCTCATAAGGTTGCGGACAGACAAACTTTGAATGATGAATATTGGAAAGTTGCCATTCGGTTTCGGGTAAATGATAAAAGCCCTCCGGTGATGTCGGAAGGCTTTTATGGTTGAGTCACGTATCCTGAACTGGACTTCATGCTCGATGATTGATTATATGCCAGTTTGCGTTTCGGTATTCCTTTATCTTTTCTTAGACCCTTCTCCGGACGTTAAAGTTATCACTGATGAGCAGCCAGTTTTGAGGGAAGGCTAAGCCGAGCTTCCAATAACTCATTCCCCTTAGGTTCAGTTCTTTGATTAAATCGAATTTTGCCTGAATGGATCTGGCATCTTCAAACCACACCTCATGGCGCCTATCCTCTATATCGGTATAGTTGAAGTGCGGGGCCTGTGCGGTTTCATCATACTCGATGGCAACATTATTGGCCGCCGCAATCTGGATGGCCTGCTGCGGACTCACGGCCTTGGCAGTGGATCCCTGTACAAAAGGCAGGGTCCAATCATAGCCATATAGATTCTGCCCCATCAGGATCTTGTTTGAGGGAATATCGGTGACAGCATATTCGAGAACTTCCCTAACAGGTCCAATAGGAGACACAGCCATTGCCGGTCCTCCGCTATATCCCCATTCATAAGTCATGATGATAACGAAGTCGACGATTTCACCATGTGCTTTATAGTCATGTGCCTCATACCAACGGCCTTTTTGCTCTGCACTTGTTTTAGGGGCAAGTGCCGTGGAAATGAACCACCCTTCTTTCTTGAATCGTTCCTTGGCTTTTCGGAGAAATTGATTATACGCTTCTTTATCGGCCGGCCTTAAAAACTCAAAGTCAAAGTGAATATCCCGGAATCCATATTTCTTTGCCGTTGTAACGATATTGTTCAGGAACTTATTCTGAACGGAAGTATTTGTTAAAATGATTCGCCCAAGCTCATCGCTGAATTGGTCATTTTCCTGATTCGTGATGACCATCATCAGGACATTTTTATTTTCTCTGGCGATGGCAGGGAATTCATTGAGCAAAGGCTCTTTTAAGGAGCCGTCACGAAGCGCCTGGAAGCTGAATGGGGCTAAATAGGTTAAATAGGGCCCGGCTTCCCTGGCGGCCGTTTCAAGGGCCGGTGCAACCGATGTACCCCGCGGCTCGACATAACCGTTGAATTCGGCGGTCCTTTTCTTTCGTGCCGGAATATAGAGCCGGTATCCAACGGATAGGTTTTGATTTTCGGAAATGCCATTTATTTTTGCCAATTCTTGAACAGGGACATCAACTTTTTGAGATATCGAATATAAACTATCACCCTGTTGAACGAAATAATAACTGCCGACGATTGGAATGACAAGGGCCTGCCCCGAAACAAGATTATTTGGGTTAGGGATCTTATTTGATTCGACGAGCCTGTCAACGGTTACGCTGTATGTCTGGGCGATGCCATATAACGTCTGGCCTGGCCTAACCACATGTATTTGCAATTCTTTTCCCTCCTACTGAAAGTTTCCTAACAGTTTATGAGCATAAAAAGAAATTCATGATAAAGAGCTTAGGTTTGAGAGACCGTAATCAAAAAAAATTCAATAAATTGGCAATAATAATTTAAGCTTAAAATGCTAATTAATATTAGTAGGAGGTGAAAACACATGGCAAACAACAATAACAGCAATCAACTAGTAGTAGCTGGTGCAGAACAAGCCCTTCAACAAATGAAGAATGAAATCGCTAGTGAATTTGGTGTAAACCTAGGTGCTGACACTACTTCTCGCGCTAACGGATCAGTTGGTGGGGAAATCACAAAACGTTTGGTTCAAATGGCTGAACAACAATTAGGCGGATATGCTCGTTAATTAACTGAATAAAAATGGATTAGAAAGAGAAGGAGCATCGCTCCTTCTCTTTCGCATTGTTCAGCTAGTTGCCTGCCAAGCCTTTAAAATCTTGATTGCCTTTTCAGGGAAATCGGTCATGATGACGTCGACTCCCAACTCTGCCAGCTTGACGATGTCGGCTTCATCATTGGCGACCCAAGGCCGGATTTTATATCCAAGTTTTTTCGCTGTTTCATTAACTGCTGGAGTCAGGCTGTTTTTATCTGGATGGAAACCCGATTCTTTTTTATCACGTAAGATTTCTTCGAAGTTTTCAGGAAGCCCCTCGAACAATAATGCACGTTCAAGTTCTGGAGCAAGCTTCTTCACTTTTTCAATCGATTGATGGTTGAAGGAAGAGAGGATCACCCGCTTTTCCATTTGATATTGATGAATTAAATCAATGATCTTCTGTTCAATTCCTTCGTAAGCGAGTTTATCCGTCTTGATTTCGATGTTCATCAATAAAGCATTTCCCTTAGCCCAGTCGAAAACGTCCATTAAAAAAGGAATCCGCTCCCCAAGGAATTCACTGGAAAATTTGCTCCCGGCATCAGCCGTTTTCAGCCTTTGTGCTGAATGCTCTTTTACATAACCAGTAAGGGTGGTCGTTCGATCAAGTGTTTCGTCATGGATGATGACCAATTCCCCATCAGAACTGAGATGGACATCGAACTCGATCCCTTCAGCCCCAATTTCTGCCGCCTTTTGAAATGCAGCCATGGTATTTTCAGGATGCGTTCCCTTGGACCCCCTATGGGCAAAAATAAGTATGTTTTGCAAAATCATCACATCCCCTTTAAACTTTATCTTGAACCCTATCATACATGTATCAATGAATTGTTTCAGCAATGTTTAATAGACAATATTTTAAACAACGAGTAAAATACATATGGTATTTCCATAAATAGGTGTTCGAAATATGAGGTGAATAAAATGAATATGTGGGAAATTTTTGTTGCAGTTATCCTTGGTCTTGTAGAAGGATTAACTGAATTTGCTCCTGTATCGTCTACAGGGCATATGATCATCGTCGATGATTTATGGTTGAAATCGACCGAGATCTTCGGGAGTGAAGTAGCCAATGCCTTTAAGGTGGTCATCCAGCTTGGTTCGATACTCGCCGTCGTCGTGCTCTTCTGGGGACGGTTCATGGACTTGCTTGGGTTAAGGAGGTTGAAAGATACAGGTGCTGTGAAGGGACCAAAGCTTAACCTATTGCAGATATTCATCGGATTGCTGCCGGCTGGCGTTTTAGGTCTATTATTCGAAGATTACATTGATGAACATTTATTTACGATGAAGACGGTCATCGTCGGATTGTTCCTTGGCGCGTTATTGATGATTGCTGCGGATAAATTCCGTCCAAAACTGACTGCAGAAACGGTTGACCAAATCACTTATAAACAAGCTTTCGGTGTAGGGTTAATTCAATGTTTGTCACTGTGGCCGGGATTCTCGCGTTCAGGTTCAACCATTTCCGGAGGAGTGCTTTTAGGAATGAGCTATCGCGCTGCTTCCGATTTCACGTTCATCATGGCAGTGCCGATCATGGCTGGTGCCAGTCTCTTGAAAATCGTGAAATACTGGGAGTTCTTCACGCCTGAAGTTCTGCCATTCTTTATTGCAGGTTTCATCAGTGCATTTATCTTTGCGTTATTCTGTATCCGCTTTTTCTTGATTTTAATCAATAAAGTTAAATTGACTCCTTTTGCCATTTACCGGATCGTCTTGGCGGTTGTGCTTCTATTCATTATTTGGTAATACGAAATGAAGCGTGAAATAGGAGAGGAGCCACCCTGTTGATTCGGGGTGGCTTTTTTTGTGGCCGAAAAAAAGCTGGAATCCCAGAAAATTCATTACGAATGATAATTGAGTTTTATGGTTTTTAATTCGTTATTATCGAGTTAATTATCAATAAATCCTTTTGTAATAAAAAAATATTCGGTTTTTGATGCAGTTTCAGACATAATTAGTAAAAAAAATATAAATGAAATAAAGCTCCCTGAGCGTAGTGATACCAACGTGTTTGAATATTTTTTGTAATATTCAAATGATTGCATAAACTATTCTCATATAATTTATATGATATAATTTTAGTATAAATAAAGTACATGTGTACACCTGGGGAGGACAACATGGGAAATGACCAATTGAAGAAAACGGTTGGCTTTTGGGTTGGAACATCAATTGTAGTTGGTACAGTTATCGGTTCTGGTATTTTCATGAGACCTGGTGACGTGCTTGAGTTAAGCGGTAATTCAACCATGGCCTTATTAGCTTGGCTGATTGGCGGCCTGATTACCCTTGCAAGCGGGTTGACGATTGCGGAAGTGAGTACACGTATCCCTAAAACGGGAGGCTTATATGTCTATATGGAAGAAGTGTACGGAAAAGCGTGGGGATTCCTATGCGGCTGGGTTCAGACATTGGTATATGGACCTGCAGTCATGGGCGCACTCAGTTTATACTTCGGGTTATTAGTTGCAGGAATATTTAAGATCGCTTCAGGCTACTCTTTGGCGATAGGGATTCTTACGATTATCTTCATAGCAGGCATGAATTTGCTGGGGACAAAATACGGCGGTATCATCCAAACCTTATCGACCGTTGCTAAATTAATCCCCATCATCTTCATAGCGGTGTTCGGTATCGCACAAGGTGATATGCCTGTATTCAATATCGATAGTGAAAGTTCAATGAAAATCAGTATGGCCGGTGCGATTTTGGCTACGCTCTGGGCGTATGATGGCTGGATGAATGTCGGCTTCATGGCTGGGGAAATGAAAAACCCGCAGAAAACGCTGCCGCGGGCAATCATAACGGGATTAGTCGTGGTCATGGTCGCTTACTTGGCTGTGAACCTTGCCATGCTACATGTATTGGGGGCGGAGGGAGTCATAGCTCATGGTACGAATGCAGCGAATGTTGCGGCAACGCTTTTATTCGGTGAATTGGGCGGGAAATTGATATCAATCGGAATTGCGATTTCAATCTTCGGTTGCTTGAACGGAAAGCTTTTGACCTTTCCGCGCATTACCTTGGCGATGGCGACTGATAAAATGATGCCAGGCCATAAACAAATCGGAAAAATATCGCCCAAGTTCAAAACGCCTATAAATGCGACGATATTACAAGTGATCATTGCAATCATCATGATGGTTGCAACAGACCCTGACAAACTTACCAATATGGCCGTATTCTCTGTCTTCTGCTTTTATGGATTAGCCTTCTTTGCGGTCTTCATCTTACGCAGAAAAGATCCGGATGCAAAAACTTATAAAGTGCCGTTTTACCCATTCATCCCCATCGTGGCGATTGCTGGTGCAATATATATTGTTTTAAGCACATTAATCCAAACACCTTTAAATGCCCTGTACTCGGTGATCATCCTCATTATAGGAATGCCTGTGTACTGGCTGCTTAAAAAAAGTGAGCGGAATGATAAACGGTCATATTAATGAAAAACCCTTCACTGCATGCAGTGGAGGGTTTTTTTAAAAAATTGCTGGAACGAAACTTTCCCTTTGGACAAAAGTGGCGAAATAGACAACTCGGGAAGTTCGTATTAACATAGGGGGAAAGTTAAATAGTGAAGGGTCTGAACAAAAGTGAATTATATCGAGCCTGCTGGTAAATCATTCAGGAAAACAATCTTGGCTTTATTTCTTGGTAGCTTTGTAACGTTTGCGGATCTGTATAGTACCCAACCGGTCATACCGGTTTTCGCAAAGCAATTCGGAGTCTCTCCTGCAATGGCAAGTCTTACATTATCTTTTGCAACAGGAACGCTTGCCATCTGTTTATTGCTTGTTTCCTTTTTCTCAGAAAATATCGATAGGAAAAAAATAATGGGGACGGCCCTCACTCTGTCTGCATTGTTATCCATATGTGTCAGCTTTATCCAGGATGACCTATACATCCTTATCGCAATACGGGCGATTCAAGGAGCGGTGCTTGCAGGTTTCCCGGCAATTGCGATGGCCTATATCAATGAAGAATTTCATCCGAAAAGCCTGGGCTATGTGATGGGGATCTATGTGAGTGGTTCGAGTATCGGCGGATTGGCAGGCAGGCTGATTGTTGGGGTGCTGACCGACCATTTTTCATGGAACATAGCGATTGGAAGCCTTGGGGCTTTAAGTTTGATCATCAGTCTGGCTTTTTGGTGGATGCTTCCGCCTTCGCAGCATGCCATCCGCGTAGGGGCCTCATTTTTGAGAATCAAAACCTCCCTTATTAATAACTTAAGGAATGGCAGACTAGTACTATTATTCGGCATGGCCTTCCTATTAATGGGCTCGTTCGTTACCGTCTATAACTTTGTGGGCATACCTTTAATGGGACCGCCATATCATTTATCACAAACATTGATAGGCTTCATTTTCATTATCTATCTTGTGGGGACATTCAGTTCCACATGGATGGGGAAGCTTGCCGATCAATATGGTCGGAGGCATGTACTTCTTATCGGAATCGCAATCATGCTGATGGGCGCCCTTTTAACCTTATTGGATCCGCTTTTGCTTAAAATAATGGGGCTTGCATTGTTTACATTTGGTTTTTTTGGAGCTCATTCAATTGCGAGCAGCTGGGTCGGAAGGTTGGCTGATAAGAATGAAAAGGCACAAGCGTCCGCTTTATATCTCCTGTTTTACTATGCGGGATCAAGTGTAGTGGGGGCATCAGGCGGTTTATTCCTGATGAAGTTCGGCTGGGGAGGAGTCATCTCGGCTGTATCCATTCTGATCATCCTGGCGGCCGTTTGTGCAATGATGGCTGGAAAAGTGAAAACCGTTTAAATAAAATGATCTTTTCTATCATGTTTTTCCGGAATCCTGAATATAATCTAGTGAAAATGGATATTGAATAATAGATTGATAAGAGAAGAGGGTAATAGATAGAGTGAAACGAAAAGCAGTAATTCTCATTGGGTTAATAGCCGTTTTAATTATATTATTCGTTGTATACTTAACAAGTCCGGGCAGATTGGAAAAGGTGGAGATTGTTGAAAAATATTATCCTCATTTCTCCGATGGCAAGGCAGTCGGTTTTAAGACGAACGAAGTCATTGATGTGACGGAAACCGAAGAGGGATCCAATTGCGCAATGAAATTCAACAATGGGAAAACGTTGGAAATTGATTGTGACCGTTATTTAACATACAAAATTGATGAAACAGTCTATATTACTACTGAAGGGAACCATGTGAAGGAAATCCGGAGAAAAAGGTAGAGGCTATCAATATTTAATGCCGGAAGAGCTGGGTTTGCATAATAAAGCAACTCAGCTCTTTTTTTTATCCACTCAAAAACCCAGACCGTTTTGGACTGGGCTTTTTCATTTTTTATCTTTGGTTTTACTTTTATCCTTTTTATTACGCCGAAGTACATCCATGATTCTGCGGCTGTTATTTTTACTGTTTATGAGTTCGACTAAATCGCTCATGTTTTCAGATTCAAAGTCTTTTTGATCTTTTTTCATGATAATCCCTCCAAGTCATATATCATAATACCCTTATGTAGAAAAGGGTAAACGTCTATTATCATATTGGCAATAGAATGATTTTATATCCTTAACCATTCATTATTTGATAAAATGTATAAAAGCCCTGTATGGGAGGTCCATATGGAAGAATTAAGAATGATCGGTGAAAAAATTGAAAAATTTAAATATATCTTAGTGGAGCATATCGAGTTGTTTGAAGAAGAGGAACCGCTCTATGATTTTGAAACGAGTAAAGAGGTACGGTCAAAGCTTATTCAAATACATGCAGATGCCTTGATTCATGGAAAGGCACAAGCGATGGAAAGTATGAAAATAACGGGTATGGAAATAGGTAAGCGCATCGTGGATATGGGCATTCCTTTAGATAAGAATATTGAGGAAGCTCAGCTGATACGCAATCTTTTCTGGAGTTTCATTGAAGAAGAAGTAAGCAATCGCTATTACTCCATCGAAATTCTGCTAAAGGCAAGCTCGATAATAGATGCAATCCTGGACCAATTCATACACTGTGTAAGTATCAGTTACGTGAATCATTATAAAGAAATGGCGAAAATGGCAAACGATTCTTTGCGGAAGATAAAAGAAAACCAAGAAGTCATGGAAGAACTGTCCACCCCGATCGTTCAGACCGTATTAAAGGATGTGCTGCTCTTGCCATTTATCGGACGCATTGACGATTGGAGAATGGAGTCGATGCAATCGACTGTGCTGCAAAAATGTGCAGATTTGCATGCGGAAGTAATAATCATGGATTTCTCGGGAATTACCTTTACGAAGGAAAGCAATATGCTCTCCCTGCTGGATCAATTAGTGGGGGCACTGGCGTTGATGGGTACGGAAACGATTTTTGTCGGCTTTACTCCTGATGTCGTGAAAGAGATCGTCACACTTGATTTTGCAAATCGGGTAAAAGCCTTTCTATCGTTCAGGCAGGCTCTGGAATATCTGTTTAAACAAAGGGGACTGGCTGTTCAGCCAGTATGATGGAGGTATCCTTTTTCAGGGTATCTTTTTTCTATGTCAGGCTAACATTCCAGCAGCATTCATATTTTATCGCCCATCGCCATTTCTCCATGTTATAGTGAAATGACGTCGGCGGACATGTTGATCTTCATTTGTATTAAATAGGACATGTAAAGCGTGTAAGGAAGGTGGATGAAGAGTGTTTTTCAAGAAAAGTGAAGAACCTGATCATAACGAAAAATGGTATTGTGTAGGAATCATGACGGATAAAGGGCTGGAGGATGAAGAATATGATGTTTTGTCCAAACGCATCCTCGACTCGGTCCAAAATGTCTCGGTCATATCGGACTTGGTAAGGGTGGAATGGGATCGGGATAAATTGCGAGCCTTGAACGAACGTTTTCAGGACCCTTCATTTTCCGACCCGTGTTTTATCATTAATGAATTCATACCAGAGGATATAAAAAGGGAAAGAAAACTTCTGGAGAAAACCAACAAATGGAAGAGACTCTTTGGACTCCTTTCCCCGATTGAATACATGGAAGCCGAGACGAAGGCGGCCCATGACTTTGATAAGGCTCTCTTTTATACAGACGATGCAGATAAAGTGATTGAATACATTCTTGCAAATAGCTAGCATCCCCTGCCACATCGATACATTGTATCGGTGTTTTTGCATTTGATTCAAAGTTTATCGGAGCAATTTCGCGGTAGTAATTCGACTTTAAGCGGCACTAATTCGACCTTGCTCGGAATAATCCGTCCTTGTGCGAGTAAAGTCCGACCTTGCGCCTTTCCAACCTTTCGGAAATAAAAAGAGAGAATGTAAGGAAGTTGGTAGGAAAGATGGGGATAAACGCGGAATATCTAAAATAGAAAAAAAGAGAGTTTTAAGGGGAGAGGAAGATGAAGCGATGGAAGTTGCCATACCTCAGCAAAAGCCAAAACGGAAGTGGAGAAAGCGTGCGCTATGGAGTTTTGGTATCCTGATTATTCTTTTGCTGTCCGTTTTGATAGCTGCAAATGTATTTCTTTCAAGATCCTTGCCGGAAACAAAGGGGGATATATCGCTTCCAGGTCTTTTGGAACCGGTTACGGTGGTGAGGGATTCAAGTGGGGTCCCGCATATCAACGCAGCGAATGAACATGATTTGTATTTAGCCCAAGGGTATATCCAAGCACAGGACCGCTTATTTCAAATGGATTTAAGCAGGCGTCAGGCGTCAGGAAGATTGAGTGAAGTGATTGGTGAGAAAACCGTCAAAAATGATAAGTATTTCCGCACACTTGGCTTGAGGCGGGCGGCTGAAGCCTCTTATGCAGCATATTCAAGTGATGGGAAAGAAGCCTTGGATGTGTTTGCCGAGGGGGTAAATCTTTATATCGATGAATTGAAGGAGAATGGGAAATGGCCGGCGGAGTTCACTCTGCTTGGATACGAACCAGAGCCTTGGACACCCGTCGACTCGCTGACCATCGGTAAATATATGGCCTTTGATTTAGGCGGGAACTGGGAGGATCAGGCGTTTAGGCAGTATTTGCTGCAAACGTTCCCAAAGGAAAAAGCATATGATTTATTTCCTGATTATCCAAAGAACGCTCCATATATCATCAGCAAGGAAGAACTGGATATTGAAAAAAGTTTTGCCGGGGCCGTTATTCCTTATGAATTCAATGGCAGCAATAATTGGGTCGTTTCAGGCATGAAAACGGATTCCGGTCAGCCGTTATTGGCGGATGATCCCCATCTGGGATTAGCTACACCATCCGTTTGGTATCAAATGCATTTGGAGGCCCCGTCAGTCAATGTGAGCGGTGTTATTTTTGCGGGGATTCCGGGAATCATACTAGGTCATAACGAAAAGGTCGCTTGGGGTGTGACCAATACCGGTCCTGATGTTCAGGATCTGTATATCGAGAGGAGGAACCCGGAAAACGAGAAAGAATTCTCCTACAAAGGTAAATGGGAAAAAGCCGATATCTTGGACGAACCCATCAAGGTGAAGGATGGTAAAACACTTGACTATCAAGTGACGGTTACCCGCCATGGACCTGTGGTCTCCGAGTTTGCCGGGAAAAGCGGAAAAGATACCGTGCTTGCATTAAGGTGGACGGCACTTGATCCATCCGCCGAGCTTGAAGCGGTACTGAATATGAATAAAGCGGGGAGCTGGAAAGAATTCGAAAAGGCCCTCTTGAAATTCGAAACGCCGGCACAGAATTTCGTCTTTGCCTCAACCGATGGGACCATTGCCTATAAGGCGAATGGGAAAATCCCAATCCGGAAAAAAGGCGATAGTATGCTGCCTGTACCTGGCTGGACGGATGAATTTGAGTGGAAAGGCTTTATTCCCTTCGATGAACTTCCAAAAACGGTGAATCCGGAAGAGGGATTCATTTCGACAGCGAATAATAAAGTCATCTCGGATGATTACCCTTACCACATCAGCAATAACTGGGCACAGCCGTACCGTCAGATGAGGATACAGGAGTTTTTAAAAGCCAATAAAAAGCTTACGGCAGAGGATATGCAAAGCCTGCAGATGGATAAGGTGAATTTGCAAGCCAAGGAGTTTGTTCCTCAATTCGTGGATGTATTGAAAGGTCCATCGGGGAAACAGGAAGACCAGGCACTAACGATTCTGAAGAAATGGAATCATATTGATTCCGTTGATGAAGCGGCACCGATGATTTTCAATGTCTGGATGAAAAAAATAGGGGATGTTCTGCTTACGGAAGAAATACCGGAAGAAACCCTCAACCTCTTTAATGGAAGGCGTTCGGCCGTTGATGAACTACTAAGGCGGGCGCTGGACGGTAAACCGGGCCCTTGGATTGAAGAGGCAGGCGGACTTGAGCAGGTGCTTGCCAAGTCGTTACAGATGACGTTAACGGATCTTGAAGAATCACAAGGTGACGATATAACTGATTGGGAATGGGGAGACTATCATCAGGTCAGGTTTAACCACCCGCTATCGAGTGTAGTCCCGTTAAATTATTTATTTAACAGCGGCGGCGGAATACCGGTAGGCGGTAGCAGTGTCACCGTACAGGCGGCGGCATTTTTAGATGATGGAACCGTTAATCACGGTGGCTCCTGGAGATTCGTCATCGACCTAGCCGACATGAATCAAGGATATCACCTCGTTGGCCCGGGTCAATCAGGTAACGTTAAAAGTAAGTGGTACCATGATCAGCTTGATGATTGGGCAGAAGGTACTTATCACAAGACCACAATGGATGATCCAAAAGGGGATAAGCTGACATTGAAACCATCATACTGATATTCAGAAAAAAAATACCAAGTCCAGCATCCTTGCTCTGGACTTGGTACTTTTTCATTGTTTTTGCTTAGTAAAGAATTCTGCAAGGAACTCCTCAAAATTAGGGGCCTCGATTGCTGCGATTTTTTCATATGATTCAATGATCTTGAGTTTAATTTCTTGCTCCAGATCATTTCGGTCTTGATAGTTCGTGTTTTTTAACGATTTTTTTATTTTAGGATTCAAAGAGTCTATGAGATCCAACAATTCTTCTTTTGACAGTTTTTTATCCACAATGGCTTTTCTCCTTTCTAACATATACCTCATCCATATAGTGCTTTCGAAGTTTTTTTAAAGCTTGTTTACGGATGCTTGAGATATTCTGTGGCGACTCATGGAAATAGGCAGCAATTTCCTTGTTGGATAGGCCGTAGGAAAAGATCATGGTCAATACCAGGCTTTGTTTGACTGTTAACTTCTTCAAGGCTTTTATCATCTCTTCATCACTTATGTGTGAAGCGAGTTCATTCGTTTCCCCCATCTTTTCAAGTTGACCGTCCAAGGTGCCGATTAGATCGATCAATCCACCAGTATCCCTTGGTGTCGCATCAAGTACCATTCGATAGCGTTCCCGCTGCTTCCGTGCCCTTTTATCAAAATCAACAGAGAAAAAGTAAATTAAGGAGCACATGTATTTGTATACTTTAGCCCGGTAATAGAAAATTTTGAAAGTCTCGTTCAGATGACCAATGTTGTAGGTTGAAGGGGAATCAAGAGTTTCAGTGAAAATCTTTAAATGCTCTGGGTTCTGTAAAAATACTTGAATGATCGGTTGTTCAAAGAAAGATGAGTACTGTTGCTGCAGAAACTCCAATGAATGAGAAAAAAAATGAGAAGTTAATTGGTTCATTGTTATCCCTCCTTTAATTAATAAAGTGAAAGACAAGGGGAATAAATCAATTATATAGGAACATTCGTTCTTTTTTCCATAAATCAATAGTGCTAGATTGATTTTTTTAAACAAGTTTCACTTTAGATATCAGATACAAGAAAAGGGGTGAAGAGGATGATGATTGAGGATGCTAGTATGTGGGTTTCATTAGTTAGCGAATTTGGCTATCCATTCGTCGTTTCTATGTTTTTGCTCTTCCGCTTCGGTAAACAATTAAAAGAACTGACAACGGACGTAGAGAACTTAAAAAAGTCCGCTCATAAAACGAAAAAACGATAACCTCAGGACGTAATGTGCCAGGTGATAAACACCGAATTTCGGATTCTATTCTAAAAAGGGTCCGGAATTCGGGTATAAAGAAATGGGTACTCTGAAAATCAAGACTTAGTTAAATCCCTCCTTTAAACTCAAGTAAAATAATGGTAAACCATTATTTGGAATATAGCACAAAATAGGTAAAAAATAATCGTCATTTGGAATCATTTTACTACTATAATTCATCCGACAATGGAATTAGATAGGAAATCCTCCCCTCGTACGATTTTAGTTTTATGGATTAAAGTGAAAATACTTTTAAAAAAACAACATTCATCAATAAACTTATGAATAGTATGCGGCATCCAAGTAAAAGGGTGCTGCTTTTCTTATTTTTTGGTAATAAACTGATAATATGGAAAAGGGGTGGATAATTTGAAGGATAAACAGCTAGAAGATATTCGAATCCTACAGCAAGAATGTGAACGTGAAGGTTTTACTTTAAAGCTGAACTGGGAAACGCTTCGCAGTCGAAATGGTGTGCATAAGAATGACTTTTTTCACTATGATGGATTGAAGCTTGTTGGTTTTATTGGTCTTTACGATTTCGGAAACAAAATGGAGATATGCGGGATGGTGCATCCTGATTACCGGAGGCAAGGCATTTTTACAAAGCTGCTGGAAGAGGCTATAAGGAGTGCTGTGGAGCGCAACTATAAGTTGATTCTCTTGAACTCACCTGCCCAATCCCATTCAGGGACAGGATTTTTGAAACAGCTCCCATGTGAGTTTGCTTTTTCTGAGTTTCAAATGAAGTGGTCCGAAACGGAGCTTGACGATTATGGCGATGCAGTCGTTCGTCCTTCAAGGAGAGATGATGAGAAAACGGAAATTCAGCTGGATATTCAATGTTTTCAATTTACGAAACAAGAGGCGAAGGATTATTATCAGCGCATCCTATATGAGGATACTCTGAAAACCATGATGATTGAAAAGGATGGCCGCGCGGTCGGTAAGATCCGTGTTGATCACTCAGGCCGGGAAGCATGGATTTACGGATTTTCCATTTTGCCAAAATACCAGGGAAAAGGACTTGGCAGAAAGGCATTGAAAAAGGTAGTAGCCGAACAATGCCAGCTGGGATATGAAATTTTTCTCGAGGTCGAGGCGACTAATGAGCATGCTTTAAGACTCTATGAATCTTGTGGATTCAAAACCATCCAAAGACAGGATTATTATCAATACAAAGGGACGACAAAGAGTTAGGGGCTGGGATGATGTTGACATTATTCATTTATAACTGGCAGGTGCGAAGTGAGTGGTTCAAATGGTGCAGGGCCATGCCGAGTGAGGAACTGAAACGGCAGCGCACAGGAGGGATGGGCAATATACTGAAGACTCTTGCCCATATTATCGATGTCGAATGCAGCTGGATCAAGGCCATACAAGGGAAGCCTGATGTCGCGATCGATTTGGACGCTTATGATACGATCGAAAAAGTGGAAGATCTATCTATCCGTTATCATTCTGAGGTCATGGACTATTTAAACTCGCATTCAATTGATGATGAGAATGGAATGATTCAGCCATCATGGATGGAGGGGACATACGAAAAAGGCAGGATACTGCGCCATCTGATAGCACACGAAATTCACCATATAGGCCAGCTGTCCATCTGGTCGAGGGAAATGGGCATCGAACCGGTATCCGCCAGTTTAATAGATCGGGCTTTATAGGCTTTATACTTTAAAACTGGTAATGCAAGTTGCATTACCAGTTTTTTATATTGAAAGGAATTCCGAGGTTTTTTCAAAATGTTTCATTGAAGTATAGAGTCTAAGAAACTTATCTTTGATATCTATCTAAGCTAGATTTTTATTAATAGGGAACTTTCTCCCTAAGGATTCAATGATGATTATATACATGATTGAAGGTATAACGAGCTATGGACTCTGAATGGAAATGGTTAAAAAGTACCATTTATTCAAAATTCGTAATATTACGGTAAATTTTGGCGCTTATTCGACAAAATCATGATATATTATTCTAGCATTTTACAAAAAATAGAAGGGTTGTGAAGTATGTCGTTCAAGATGCATGTTAATAAGATGCTCGCCCCGATTCTTGCTGTGAGTTTGGTTGCAGCCCCATTTACCGTACCGGGGGAGACATCTGCCAAAGAGTCTAATAAGAAACCTGTCACGACTGAACCATTTATCATTACAGCTCCTACTGTTAATTACACAAAAGGCACAAAAGCGACTGTAACGGTCACACCGAAAAAAGGGAACAAAGGAAATGAAACCGTTGTCTTCCAATTGATGAATGGGAAGAAGGTCATTTCACAGTCAGCCATTGAGGCGGATATTAAATCGGCCCAAAAGTTCTCCGCGTACTTCAATTCGTACAAATCGGGTTATTGGGTCAAAGTATCGGTTGTCTCCAAGTATAACGGCAATACTAGTAACTTCGGCAACAGCCTGGCAGCCTCCGTTTCGGATGCACCATTTGAACTAAGGATCATGGAAACGACTGATATACACACTAATCTGGTGAGCTATGATTATTATAAGGATGCCGTATCGGACTCGGTCGGCTTTTCGCGCACGGCTTCTTTAATCAAACAGGCACGAAAAGAAGTGAAAAATAGCGTTTTAGTGGATAACGGCGACCTTATTCAAGGGACCCCGCTAGGTACGTACAAAGCGAAAATAGCGCCACTGAAAAAAGGTGAAGTCCATCCCGTCTATAAAGCGATGAACTTGCTTGACTACGATGTGGCCACGTTCGGCAATCATGAATTCAATTATGGTTTATCTTATTTGGACGAGGCCATCAACGATGCGAACTTCCCATACGTCAATGCCAATGTTTATAAAAAAGATAAAGACAATAATCCAAAGAATGATAAAAATAAATATACTCCATATAAAATCGTCACGAAGAAAGTGAAGGACATCAATGGAAAAGAAAAATCAGTGAAAATAGGCTACATTGGATTTGCCCCTCCGCAAATCATGGATTGGGATAAAGCGAATCTTGACGGTAAGGTCATTACAAAGGAAATCGTCACGACAGCGAATAAATATGTACCTGAAATGAAGAAAAAGGGCGCGGATGTCATCGTGGCGCTCACACATTCCGGGTTTAATGGCGACACCAAGAATACCGAGGATGTCATCTACTCATTAAGCAAGGTATCCGGCATCGATGCCATCACGTTCTCCCATACGCATAAGGTCTTTCCGGCACAAGATGAGGCTTCTTTAGACAGCCTATTCAAAGATGGCCAAGGAAAAATCCTTAAAGGCGTGGATAATAAAAAGGGTACCATCAATGGTGTACCAGCCGTTCAAGCAGGATATGGCGGCAGTAATCTCGGGATCATCGATCTTGATATCCAAAATATCAAGGGGAAATGGAAAGTCGTCAATTCCGATTCATCAACACGGGCAATCAACGACAAAATAACAGGAAAAAAAGCAGCTGAAGATGCGTCTGTCGTCAAAGCCGTGAAGAAGGATCACGAAGGAACGATCAAGTATGTTAACACGCCAATTGGAACGACTACAGCTCCAATTCATAGTTATTTCGCCCTTGTGCAAGACGATCCTTCCGTACAGGTCGTGACAAGCGCACAGAAATGGTATGTAGAGAAATACATCCAAAGCAACCGCCCAGAATACAAGGACCTGCCCATTCTCTCTGTAGGGGCCCCTTTCAAAGCAGGTCGCAATGGAGTCGAGGAATTCACCGAAATCAAGGAAGGCGGACTGACCATTCGCAGCGCCGGTGATTTATATTTATACGATAATACATTGAAGGCAATCAAGATCAAAGGGTCTGTGGTTAAAGAGTGGCTTGAGATGTCTGCAGGGAAATATAATACAATCGATCCGGCCAAGTCCGAGGAACAGGAGCTGCTTAATGGAAAGTTTGCCGTCTATAATTTTGATGTGATTGACGGCGTCACTTACCAAATCGATGTCACCAAGGCTCCGCGCTATGATGAAAAAGGGGTAAAAGTGTCGGATTCCAGCAGGATTGCAGATTTGAAGTATAATGGTGAACCAGTGGATCCGAATCAAGACTTCATCGTCGTGACGAATAATTACCGTGCTTCGGGCGGGGGGAACTTCCCGGGAGTCAAGGGCAGCGAATATGTAGTTGACTCTGCGGATGAAAATCGCCAAATCTTGATGGATTACATCACACAAGAGGGTGAGATCAATCCAACCGCTGATAATAACTGGTCGATCGCCCCGATTTCAGGCAAGGTGAACGTTACCTTCACCTCATCACCAAAAGGTGCGGAATATTTAAATGAAGACAGCGCGATTTCCTATACAGGCAAAAAGGATGATAAAGGCTTTGGCATTTACAAATTCAATTTGGGGAAAGAAAACGTCAAGGTGCAACTGCTCGGGATCAATGATCTTCACGGCCAGCTTGATACCACCTCCGATTTTGGCGGTATCAAACTAGGGCGTGCTGATTATTTAGCTGCGCACTTGAAGCAGCGTAAAGCTGAAAACCCTGAAAATACACTTTTACTTTCGGCAGGGGATGCTGTTGGGGCAAGTGCTCCCGTTTCTTCATTGATTCAGGACAAACCGACGCTTCAGTTTTTGAATAATATGAAATTCGATGTCGGAACTGTCGGGAACCATGAATTCGACAAAGGGGTAGAAACCCTGATGGCTCAAATCAATGGAGGAAAGTCGCCAACATCCGATGTGGTATTCGATAAATTGAACTTCCCGTATGTAGTAGCCAATGTCGTATATAAAGACACGAAAAAACCGATTTTGGACCCTTACGTCATAAAAGAGGTCGGCGGAGTTGATATTGGGTTCATAGGTGTAGTCACGAATGCCACACCTCAAAAAGTAAGTCCGGATGGCATTAAGAATGTGGAATTCATAGAACAGGCACCTGCCGTAAATAAGGCGGTTAAAGAGTTGAAAGAAAAAGGCGTCAAATCGATTGTGATCATCTCACATGACCCAGGCACGGAAAAGGAAGGGTTCATCACAGGCGAAGTGGCTGATCTTGCTAATGCCGTGGATGATGAAGTAGATGTGATCTTAGCCGGAGATAATCATGCAAAGGTCAACAACTATGTGGATGATAAATTGATTGTACAAGCTTACTCTTATGGAACGGCTTTTGAAGATGTGGATTTGGAAATCGACCCAAACACAAAGGATATTGTTAAAAGATCAGCTGAGATTGTTACGGTTACACAAGATGGCATCACGCCTGATGCCGGGACGACGAAATTCATTAACGACTACCTAGACATGTTCCCCGAGTTGAAGGCCCCGCTTGGGACAACGGATGAGAAAATTTTAAGAGCTAATGCCTATACACAGGAAACGGGCCTTGGGAATTTAATTGCCGATTCGATGAAGGCAGATTTGAATTCCGATTTTGCCTTCATGAACCCAGGTGGAATTCGTGCAGATATTCCAAAGGGGGAAGTCACTTTTTCCGATTTAGCGAAAATCCAACCGTTCGGAAACGTATTGGTTAAGCTGGAACTGACTGGAGCAGAAGTGAAAACGCTGCTTCAACAGCAATGGGTCGTCGAAGGATCTCCGAAAACTTTGCAAATTTCTGGACTTAGCTACACAGCCGATTTCAGTAAACCTGTCACGGAACGTGTCACCTTATTGAAGGAAGCGGACGGAACGCCGATCAAGGATACCGAAACATACACGGTGGCCGTCAATGATTTCATGGCTAGCGGCGGTGATAACTATACCGTCCTGAAAGGAAAAGAGCGTGTGTTTGGACATGCTGACCTGGAAGCATTCGTTAACTATGTGAAAGAAACCTTTAAAGGCGGGAAGATCACGGCAGAAATCGAAGGCAGAATTACGAATATCAATAATTAATTTAGGTTTACTCGTAAATTGATCATTTACTCGTGAAACTCTAAAGGAAGCGCCCCTTAATACAAGGGGCGCTTCTTTATGTGATTAATTGTTTCTGAAAATGGAAAAGTTCAATCCTAATGCGAAGGTGACCCATGCTATGTAGGGAATCATCGCTAAACCGGATGCACGGTCTATTCTATAAAACTCGAATGCCGTTAAAGTAATCAGGGTCAGCAGTGCAGCCATTTCAATAAAGGCTGTTCCGCGCAATCCCCATTTGAAGAATAAAAAAGACCATAAGAAATTCAACCCTAGTTGAGTATCATAGAGGCGTTCAGCGGACTTCGATTTTTTTTCTTTGGATGCAATGCGATATTTCGCTATTCCCATAATGGTATAAAGGCTTGTCCAAGCAACGGGGAAAGTCCAGGAAGGAGGCGCAAATGAAGGCTTCTTGAGTTCATCATAAATTTCTTTTGAATTCCTTGTGGCGAATATACCCACAAGTGAACCTCCGACCACAGGTACCAATAAACTTTTAGCGAATTTTCCGTAGTTCATAATGAATTCACTTCTTTCTTCATAACTTGGATGTTCTTATACCTTTACCTATTCATATGAAAATAAAACATGGCCTTTAATGACCAAGTGTAACTTTCTTCCAAATTATACGTCGGTACTATTAAGAAAAGGGGGAATACCGATGAACCGTAAAACAATGATGCTTATGTTCTGTTTGTTACTTTTACTTGCTGGATGCAGCAGTAATGAAAAAGATGATTCAGCATCTAAAGCACAGGATGAAACGGCGGACAGTAAAATGGACGCTTCAATTTCCGGGAATAAGGTGCAGGAAGAAGCAGCGGAAAAGGAGGGGATGACGGATGAAAGAAAGGTCATCCATCAAGCCCAGCTTGAGCTGAAGGTGAAGAACCTTGAAAAAGCACAAATGAAGATTGAGAATAAGGTGGCTGAATATGGCGGATATGTGGTCGAGTCCAATGTATACAGGGAAGATGAAGAACTGGTGGAAGGAATGATCACTGTTCGGGTCCCTGAATCCCATTTTCAGGATTTTCTGGCCGATAGCGAGGGCGAGGCTTCAGAAGTGGTCGGAAGGACTGTGACAGGACAGGATGTAACGGAGCAATATGTAGATCTAAAAGCAAGATTGAAATCAAAGAGGGCAGTAGAGGAAAGATTACTTGCATTCATGAAGGATGCTGAGAAGACGGAAGATTTACTGAGAATATCATCCGATCTTGCCGTGGTGCAAGAAGAAATAGAACAGCTGACCGGGCAAATGAAGTATCTTGAAAACCAAACCTCATATTCGACGGTTACCATCACGTTATCACAGGACCGGATAGTTGTGCCGGGCATTGATAATAAGGAATTGAATACATGGGAGAGAACGAAGAAACAACTTGCAACGAGTGCGAATCTATTACTTAAAGCGGGTTCAGGAATCATTGTTTTCATAATAGGAAACTTGCCTATCCTCATCATTTTAGGCGGAGCTGGTGCGGTGGCTTATTGGGTGATCAAAAGAAGGGGTAGTAGGTGAAAGGCAGAAATAGAGGGTGCCAATTAGATTGGGCACCCTCTGACATTTATCTATTCCGTTTATGCAAGCCAGTCACATAATACAGGGCTACCAACAGTAAGATCCAAATCGGACCAACGATTAGAGCGATTCTTGTATCTGCTGAAAAGCCGAGTACTACCATTACAAATACTAAAAAGGCTAAAGTGAAATAAGAAGTGAATGGGAAAAGCGGCATTTTGTAAGACAAGCCTTGCTTTTCTCCCTGACTCATTTTCCGTCTAGACATGATCTGTGTGACAAGTATGGTTCCCCATGTCCAGAGGGCACCGAATGTAGCGACACTTGTGACGTAAGTGAAAACTTTATCGGCTTCCATGTAGTTAAGGTAAACACCGAAAAGAAGCACGACAGCCGAAACGATGATGGCAACGCCAGGAACGCCTGACTTTGTAGTACGTTCGAAACTTTTTGGTGATTCACCTTGCTGCGCTAGGTTGAATAACATTCTTCCTGTACTGAAGATCCCGCTGTTACAAGATGAAAGGGCTGCTGTCAGTACGACAAACTGAATGATTCCTGCTGCGCCTGGTATACCGATTTTATCAAACATCATAACGAATGGGCTGTTTTCTCCATTCATTTCATCCCATGGAGTGATCGATAAAATGACTGTCAGAGCTAAAACGTAAAAAAGTAAAATCCGATAAAAAACGGTATCGATGGCTCTTTTTAAAGATTTTTCAGGATTTTTAACTTCACCTGCGGTTACTCCAAGCATTTCAATTCCCAAATAGGCGAACATGACCATTTGGAAAGAGAGGATGACACCGGAAATCCCATTAGGGAAAAACCCTCCATGTTCAACAAGGTTGCCGAATCCGACCGCGATTCCGCCGTTCCCCAATCCGAAGATGATCATTCCGAAGCCAAGGACGATCATAAGGATGATCGTAATGACTTTCACTAAGGCGAACCAAAACTCCAATTCACCATATGCTTTTACAGCAAGAAAGTTAATCGTCGTCATGATGGCAAGAGCGGCTAACGCCCAAGCCCATTGCGGGGTGTCAGGGAACCAAAATTGCATATAGATTCCGACTGCCGTAATTTCAGCCATACAGGTGGCAATCCAAACGAACCAGTAATTCCATCCGGTTATGTATCCGGCAAGAGGACCGACAAATTCGCTAGCATAGCGACTGAAAGAACCTGCGACAGGATTTTTAATCGCCATTTCCCCTAGTGCACGCATGATAAGATAGATCATAAGCCCGCCAATGGCGTAGGAAATGATGATGGCTGGGCCGGCTAATTTAATCGCAGAGGCCGAGCCGAGAAATAAACCGACTCCAATGGCTGCGCCAAGAGACATTAATGCGATATGTCTTTCTTCCAAACCTCTATGCAGTTGAGATTCTTTGGAGTTTTGCATAATTTTCCCCTTTTCTATGTTGGAGTTTAATTTTCTCTATCTAGCATTTTATCACTAGTAGAGGAGAATACATATAATTTATTGATTTTTCACATAATATTACAACTAAATAATATATTTTAATAGGAAGAATGTAAAGTAAAAAATGAAAACGCTTACTACAAAGTGATTCAATCTGTTTTCCTCGTATATATAATCTTTCAAAAACTATTAGAATGCTATTCAAACAAAATATAATTATGTGATTTTTCTAAAAATTTAGACTTTTGATGATGGAAAAGCTGGCTCCAAAATAAGGAACAGCATATTCGTTCCATCTTTGCCAGATGGCGGAGGCCAATTCAGGATGATCTACGAAAGGGTTGCGATTATGCTGATACTGATTATAAATGACCTCATTTCGGTTAAGCTCGAAGGCATCTACAGGATTTTCTGTTCATACCACTCCAGTAAGAAGCCATTCCATGAATCGTTTGATACTGATTTCCAGAGAAGTCGATTTATATGTAAAGTGAAGCTTTGCGGAATTTAGGGGAATTGCCCGGGAAATAGCGAAGGCTGTTATGGAAATGAAAATGATACGAAAAACCGTCAGCATTCGACTTACTGTTTCAGTATGTAGATCCTAAAAAAAACTGTAGACAAACTCGATTTTCATCGAGTTTGTCTACAGTTTTAACTAACAGCATGCTACTGATGGTTTTTTTTACTCTGTTTTATAAGAAGACTTTGAATGAAACTCAATAACAATGATCCGATTAAAGCTCCCCAAAAAGAATTTATTACAAAGCCACTGACGGCATAGGAAGTGATTTGGAATGTGAAGGCATTGATAATGAAAGAAAACAACCCGAACGTCAGGATGGTGATCGGCAATGTGATAAGTAGGAGAATGGGTCTAACCAGCAAGTTCATGATCGATAATATAAAAACCGCCAGCAAGGCTGTTCCGTAAGATTTAATCGTGATGGAGTCGAGAAGCCAGTCAATAACGAGCAATACCAGCCCGTTGATAAGAAAACGCATTATTATGTTCATGAATAACTCCTCCTGAAGACACTTTACTACAAGTCATTATACTAAAATTTCATGAATTTCAGTTATATGTTTGCAGAATTGTCACAAAAAAAAGAGGAATACGATATGTATTCCCCCAGAACCGAAAGGACCTTTTTACTTAAAAAAAGGTCCAGTTGATTTCAGAAATCCGCTCCCTTTCCGCTGAAAGAACCCCCATTTGTCTGCAAAATGGGACCCATTAGGTTCTATTTAGTTGTTGGCAATGATTCTTTCGAATTCACTTAATTCCAATGTGTTTTTCAATTTTGGGTTGGTGTTTAAGGAAAGCAGAGCACTTTCGATGAGAAAGGTTCGCGGTTCAGTGTTTTGTAATAATTCCTCTTGGATAAAGTGAATCAATTTTAAGTTTTTGACCCTTTCCGCTTCATCATCTTGGCATAGCCTTAAGATCATCTTTTTTAGGCCATTTGCAGAGTGCAGGAGTGCTGTATGAAAATCCTGCTGTGTATGAAAGCACTCAGGCAGCCATTGCTTGATGAGATCGGGTTCCAATAGCTGTGCTTTTGACGTGCTGACATCTTCGAAAATCGATTTAATCCTATCGACACAATAACGGATAATTTCAGTAGGGTTGAAATCGGGCTCTTTAGCCAAGGCATTAAAATGAATCGTTTGATGCATCATCCCCGAGTAGAGAATGGCACAGTCCAAAATATAAGGTTTTTTATCAGCACCGAAAATGTCCAGAAACCGTTTTGATAGCCAATGGATATGCTGGAATTTAGCATGAGTTATGAAGTTCTTAAGTTCGGTATCATTTGAAATCATTACTTCTTCATATAAGAAAAAGATTTTATTGTTTTTGTTGGAGTGCATTTGTAATTCGGATTGTTTGATGAATATTTCAATATCTGCAAGGTTTTGCCCAATCAGCAATTCATTCCGCTCTTTTTCGAATTTTTCTTGCGAAGTCAGGAAAACTGCCTTAAGCAATTCGCTTTTAGAAGAAAAATAGTTATAAAATGTTCCTTTTGAAATGCCGCTATAATCTAAAATATCCTGAATGGAAGTGGCTTGATAACCCTTTTCAATAAATAATTGGTGTGCATATTTAACTACCAGTTGTTTGCGCTCATTCATATATATCACCCTTACTCTTATTGGACGGTCATTTTAACGTAATAGTATCTTATTTTCTATACGAACACAAACCAGTATGTTTACAATTTCTCCAGCAAAATAAGGGTGAAGGCCTTTTGTTTCAGTCCGTTTATGAATAGTTCTGCTGAAGATAAGGTTCACAAAAGTCAGTTTCTATGCCTCCTTCTATTCGTCATGTAAATAAAGCCTGATGTAGTGAACAAAGTCACAGGAGATCATTTCGGTTTGTTATAAGATAAATAGAAGGAAATAGGTAAAGTAGCGCAAAGTATCCATGAATATTCGTTATCATTCTCGATTACTAACCCATTGGTAGGAGAAATGATAAAATCACTTGTCATGAAGGATTATTGGTTATGAGGGTCGTATACCATTATTAGGAATTCTATTATGCCTATAAGTTGTTCCGTCAACGTTTATAAATTTTGAATTCTCCATATTACGGTTGGAGGTGAAGTCATATCATCAACGAAAAAATAATGAATTGATTATTATATTAAAATTATTATAAATAAGTATTGATTTTTTTCTAAGAAGCTTTATCATTATATACATAAATATTAATGAAAAGGTGGTTCAAATTATGTCGAATAAGAAAAATCTTACTACAAGCTGGGGAGCGCCAGTAGGAGATAATCAAAACTCGATTACTGCCGGCGAACGCGGCCCGGTACTCATTCAGGATGTACACTTATTGGAGAAACTAGCTCACTTCAACCGTGAACGTGTGCCTGAACGTGTAGTTCATGCGAAGGGTGCCGGTGCATTCGGAACTTTCGAAGTAACGAACGACCTTTCTCAGTACACGAAAGCTAAACTTTTCAATGGTGTGGGCAAGAAGACAGATCTTTTTATCCGTTTCTCCACAGTTGCAGGAGAATTGGGTTCTGCTGATACAGTCCGTGACCCGCGTGGATTTGCTGTTAAATTCTACACGGAAGAAGGAAACTACGATATCGTCGGTAATAATACGCCAGTATTCTTTATTCGCGATGCGATTAAATTCCCCGACTTCATCCATACACAAAAAAGAGATCCTAGAACACATTTGAAAAACCCTACGGCTGTTTGGGATTTCTGGTCACATTCACCGGAATCTCTGCACCAAGTGACGATCCTGATGTCCGATCGGGGCATTCCTGCTACACTTCGTCATACACATGGTTTCGGAAGCCACACATTTAAATGGGTGAATGCTGAAGGAAAAGGCGTTTGGGTGAAATACCACTTCAAAACAGAACAGGGCATCAAAAACCTTGATGTGGATCTAGCTGCAAAATTAGCAGGTGAAAACCCTGATTATCATACGGAAGATCTTTTCAATGCCATTGAAAAAGGGGACTTCCCTGCATGGAAATTATATGTTCAGATCATGCCTCTGGAAGATGCGGATACATACCGTTTCGATCCATTCGATGTGACGAAGGTATGGTCTCAAAAAGATTATCCGCTGATCGAGCTTGGTCGCATGGTATTGAACAGAAATCCTGAAAACTACTTTGCTGAAGTAGAGCAAGCCACGTTCTCACCGGGAACATTCGTACCGGGAATTGAAGCTTCCCCAGACAAGATGCTTCAAGGACGCCTATTCGCATATGGAGATGCACACCGTTACCGTGTGGGCTCGAATCATAACCAGCTTCCGGTGAACCGTCCGAAAGTGGAGGCGAACAACTATCAGCGTGATGGCTTCATGCGTGCAGATGACAATGGCAAGGGATCTGTTTATTATGAGCCGAATAGTTTTGGCGGCCCTGCCGAAACAACGGAAAATAAAGTCACTCCTTTCGAGGTGACTGGGAAAGCTGCACAAGTCGGTCATAATAGTGATGATCACTACACTCAAGCAGGTGACTTATACCGTCTATTAAGTGCCGAAGAGAAAAGTCGCCTTGTTGACACGATCGTGGGCGCAATGAAACCTGTGGAATTGGAAGAAATCAAGCTTCGTCAAATCGGTCATTTTTACAAAGCCGATCCGGAATACGGAACGCGCATAGCCGAAGGTTTAGGTTTGCCCGTACCGCAAGAAGCGTAAAATATGGGACTCCCAATCTATTAAATGAAAACAGGCATCCATTCATGAATGGGTGCCTGTTTTGTTTGTTTATGGAGGGCTCCGTTATATAAATGACACCCGACAAGTTCGGTAAGAATATATAGTTATAAATGTTTGTAAGGAAGTCATGCTTTCAGATTAATTGGGGGGGCAGTTACTTAGATTCGGTAAAGGGTGGAATTAATGACTAGTAATAAGAATCGGGTGTTAGTTGGTAGTCCAATTTACAAGAAAATCCAGCTCTCACTTAAATGGTTGGATGGGGAGGGAATGGAGCTTGGCATTTTCTTAATTGATGACAAGCAAATTGCTCGAAGATTTCAGTCAGGAGCAGAACAATGTCAAAGCAATAATTAAATCGAATCAGCATACATTTGGTTAAGAGGAGGTGCAGTATGGACGTTTTTGTGCGGCAAAATGATTCCTTGTGGTATTATAGCCAATTATTCAAGGTGAATTACCAACTTATCATTGATTCCAATAGTGGGATTGATCCACTTGCACTTATGATTGGCCAACAAATCAAAATTCCTGGCTTTACGACGACCAGTTATAATATTAAACAAGGTGATTCGTTATGGGCAATTGCCAGGTCACGTAATCTTTCATTGGATGCCCTATTTTTGGTTAATCCCAATCTCAACCCGAATGCCCTGCAAGTTGGTCAGACAATTTCTGTGCCATTAAGGATTACGTGGAGGCTAATTCAAGGAAACCGGGAATATGATTATGAGACGATGATGACCGATGTAAGACGGTTGAAAACTATCTATCCATTTATTAAAACCTCCCCGATCGGAGACTCTGTGCTTGAAAGGGATATCCCTGAAGTGCTGATTGGAAATGGTAACAAACGAGTTCACTATAATGGTTCCTTTCATGCGAATGAGTGGATAACGACGCCTGTGATCATGACCTTTTTAAATGATTATTTACTCGCAATCACGAATCAGGCAGACATCCGCGGTCTATCTCTGTTTCCCTTTTATCAACAGACGATGCTGTCGATCGTCCCAATGGTGAATCCGGACGGAGTGGAGTTGGTTCTTAAAGGCCCTCCTGCAGATGAGTCATTGAGGCGACGGCTCGTGGAATGGAATAATGGAAGCGAAGACTTCTCTGGCTGGAAGGCAAATATTAACGGGGTGGATCTGAATGATCAATTTCCCGCCAAATGGGAACTGGAAAAAGAACGCAATAATGTAACGGAGCCAGGTCCGGCAAATTATTCCGGGGAAGGGCCGCTTACACAGCCAGAGGCCATTGCAATGTCAGAGTTGACAAGAAAACGTGATTTTGGCAAAGTCCTTGCGTTCCATACCCAAGGAGAAGTCATTTATTGGGGGTTTGAAGGTTTGGAACCGCCCGAGTCGGAAACGATAGTCAATGAGTTTGCGAGGGTCAGTGGATATGAGCCTGTCAAATCCGCCAATAGTTACGCAGGGTATAAGGATTGGTTCATTCAGGATTGGCGCAGGCCGGGGTTTACCGTGGAGCTGGGCAAAGGAACGAATCCCCTCCCTATATCACAGTTCGATGAGATTTATCAGAAGTCGCTTGGAATTTTCTTGGCAGGGTTATATATGTGAATTTTGACCAAATGAAAAAGCTCAACTCCGTTACCATGGGGAAGAGCTTTTTAGTCTTATAAACTATTAGACTTGAAACGATGAGGGCTGCTGCAAAAAATAAGTAAAGTCATGCTTTACTTATCGATTGCATGAATGACACGCTTTTTAGCCTGAAATTAACGGACATTCTCCATGTCCCAGTAATATTGCAGCCCTTAACAAAAGGAATTCTAAAGTTTTACGGTAAGAAGTTTGACTTCCTTAACGCTAGTATTGGCCCCACCTACGCCAAATACTGTGACGGCCACGCATGCCATCCAACCTAATTTCATTATAATAGAAAGCGCTTACATTTTCAAAAATAATCGTAATGCAAATTTCGACATTCGCATAAGTGTCCCTTACCAGTAGGATGAGAATGGGCGTATTACTGATAAGGGCACTATAAGATTCAGGTTAATCTGCAATGAACTCCTGCAGCTTTTTTGTTAGTCCGCCACTGCCAAATTTAATGAACTTTGTCTTTCCGGCTGCTTGTGCCGGGGGAGCAGCAAATTCCAAAAAGGCTAATAGGTTGATCCTTCGGTAAAGTATATGGTCAATGCCATATTGATAGAACCAATTATCGATTGCATTGTAAACCCCTCTATTCAGGGCATATTGCTGCCGGCACCATTCGAAGAATAATCTGTCAGGCAGATTGATGTACTTCATATCCTCAAAGCGGCCATTTTTCTTCTCATTCAAAATAGGGAAAATGGGACTTACCAATTCCTTTTGCATAGTGTATTTCCTCCCTTATTGATAAAAACGAAAAGGCTCCCTACTCATGTTGAATAGGGAGCCTCCAGTGAACTGGTCAGCGTATATATTTTCATCTAGCATAATGCTTATTATTCCTATTTGTCAAGTGTGTATTTAAAAAAACTTAAATGAAATACGTTTGTTTAATGTTTTTGGTGCATTTTAAATGAAAATACGAATAAATATTTATGTTTATTCATTTATAGTTCGTATATAATGATTTTGAGGATATGGAGGAGGAGAGACTGAATGTATAAATCGAAAAAGATTTTATTATTGGGCTCAGGTGAATTGGGGAAAGAGGTCATAATTGAAGCACAGAGACTTGGGGTGGAGACCGTTGCTGTAGACCGCTATGAACATGCACCTGCCATGCAAGTGGCTCATCGCAGTTATGTGATCGATATGCTGGATGCGGAACAACTAAGGGGAATTGTGGAAAAAGAACAACCCGATTTGATTGTACCGGAAATCGAAGCCATCGCTACATCTGAATTAATCAAATTGGAAGAAGAAGGATTTCATGTCATTCCGACGGCAAGAGCGGCTAAATTGACTATGGATCGTGAAGGAATCAGGAGGTTGGCTTCTGAAACCATGGAGATTCCGACCGCAGCCTACAAATTCGCCGATACATATGAAGAATTTGTCCAAGCTGCCAAGGAAGTTGGATTTCCCAATGTCGTAAAACCGCTGATGAGTTCCTCAGGTAAAGGGCAAAGTGTGTGCCGCACGGAAGGTGACCTGGAGGATTGCTGGAGGATCGCGATGGAAGGCGGCCGGGTTCAAAATGGACGGGTGATCATTGAAGAATTTATCCGTTTTGATTCGGAAATCACGCTGCTTACTGTCCGGGCCATAAATGGTACGATGTTTTGTGCCCCAATCGGTCACATTCAGCAGGGCGGGGATTATATTGAATCTTGGCAGCCGCATAATATGACAGAGGCGCAAATCATGGAAGCGAAAAGAATTGCCCATGCTATTACGGATGAACTTGGAGGATACGGATTATTCGGGGTTGAGCTTTTCCTTTCAGGGGATAAAGTCTATTTCAGTGAAGTTTCCCCACGTCCTCATGATACGGGACTAGTGACTTTAGTGACTCAGAATTTGTCGGAGTTTGCCCTGCATATTCGGGCGATTCTAGGATTTCCCATCCCGGAAATCAAGCTGATCAGCCCAGGTGCCAGCCGTCCATTAAAAGCGCAGGATGAGTTATCGGAATATTCTATAGTCGGTGTTGAACAGGCTTTGGCTTTACCTAATACACAAGTGCGTCTTTTCGGAAAACCTGTTACAAAGGCAGGTAGAAGGGTCGCAGTCGCCCTGTCGACTGCCGATTCAATCGAGTTGGCGAGAGTGAATGCGGCCCGTGCTTTGGAATGTTTAGTTGTAGAATGAAGTAATCGTGCAAAAAGCCCTTTGAATGGAGAGCTTCAGTTTTGTCGACAAAGGGGGGCGGAAAGGGATCGGATTTCTTTAATGTCAACTGAAACGTTGATTCCACTCCAGGCACTCGCTTTCCGCCCTAAAGAAAAATTGTAGGCTGGTCTCATCCCGAACTGTTTAAGACTAGTTTATTCCATGGTTTTTTACTCTTTTATAAAGCTCCGATTAAATTGAAGAAATTTGTGACACTTCTGGCGAATAGCTAGCTAGCCGAGACTCCAAACGCGCTTGCTTTGATGAGGTTTGGCAGACAGCCGGGGGAAAGGGATCGGATTTCTGGAAAAACTGTAGGGATAGGCAGTCTGACTCTGAAGCACCCTGATAGGGTGCTTTATTTTCTTTTGTCCATTAATTTTTTAGCACTTTCAAATCACCCTGATTTGAAGAAGTTAAATGAAAGATCACTTACCCACGCTGGTGTTAACTCCGCTAAACCCTGTAACATGCCCCACTACTGGTGATTTTTCTCCAACAACCAACGTCCCTCATAAAAGTGGCATGCAATTCCGTGACATGTCTCCTTTACTTTGTCTTAACAATTATCCTGCTGCATTTTTACATTGCCTTGACATTGAGTTCATCTTCTTCACCTATAGTTTAATTAAATAGAAAACATTAAAGGGAGGCTATTCATTTGGATCGCACATGGAGTAAAAAGGTATTGCCCATCACACTGGCTTCTGCATTAGCATTTGGAGGTTTATCATGGTCCGCTGCGGATCGTGTTTCGGCAAAGGATAAGACAAAAAAAGAACCGGAAATCAAGAACGTGATTTTCCTGATCGGTGACGGCATGGGTGTTTCCTATACCTCCGCTTACCGGTATTTAAAAGATAACCCTGGTACGAAGGTGGCAGAACGGACAGAGTTTGATAAATACTTGGTTGGCCAGCAGATGACTTACCCAGAAGACTCTGCACAAAATATAACGGATTCAGCTTCAGCTGCAACGGCAATGTCTGCCGGAGTGAAGACTTATAACGCTGCGATTGCAGTGGATAACGATAAATCTGAAGTCAAAACCGTATTGGAAGCAGCAAAGGAAAAAGGAAAAGCGACGGGATTGGTTGCCACTTCAGAAATCACTCATGCTACACCTGCATCTTTTGGCGCCCATGATGAGAATCGGAAAAACATGAATTCAATCGCAGACGATTATTATAATGACTTAATCAAGGGAAAACATAAAATTGACGTCCTATTGGGCGGTGGGAAGTCCAATTTTGTCCGGCCTGATGTCAATTTGGCGAAAGCCTTCGAAAAAGACGGTTACAGTTATGTGACTGATAAAAATCAAATGCTTAAGGACAAAAATGAACAGGTCCTTGGTTTATTCGCTTCTGAGGGACTTCCGAAAATGATTGACCGCCCAAGTGAAACGCCTTCTTTGTCAGACATGACAAGTTCGGCGATCCAGCGCTTGAATAAAGACAAAGATGGATTCTTCCTTATGGTCGAGGGAAGCCAGGTCGATTGGGCCGGACATGATAATGATATCGTAGGTGCAATGAGTGAAATGGAAGACTTTGAAAAAGCATACAAAGAGGCCATTGAATTTGCGAAGAAAGACAAACATACCTTAGTGGTGGCTACTGCGGATCACTCTACAGGAGGATTCTCGATCGGGGCAAAAGGAATATATAACTGGTATGGTGAACCAATCAAGGCAGCCAAACGCACCCCTGACTTCATGGCGGATGCCATCGTCAAAGGGGCCGATGTTGAAAAGACGTTAAAGCAATATATTGATCAAAATGAAGTGAAGCTAACTGACGGTGAAATCAAAACGGTAACAGAAGCTGCCAAATCAAAGAATGTGACGAACGTCGATAATGCCATCGAAGCCATATTCGATAATCGGACCAATACTGCATGGACTACCGGGGGACATACAGGTGAAGATGTTCCGGTCTACGCATATGGACCATATAAAGAACGGTTTGCAGGACAGGTCGATAACACGGATCATGCCAAAATCATCTTTGATCTATTAAAGAAGTAAAAAAACTTCAGGGAGGGATTCAATGAACAGACTGATGATTGGTGCCCTGTTATTAACTGCATTTGGTGCTCTTAATACACAACCAGCTTACAAAGAAGAAACGACAGCTAAAGAAAAAACAGAGGAAGTTGCACGACCACTGGTAAAAAAGGATGTCTATGTTCCGAATCCACAGCTTCCTGATGATATAAAATTGAACCAGATCGGTCAGAACGTTTCCGATGCAAAAGGCGAATTAACTTTGAAGGCCTATAAAAAAGTGAATGAAACAGTGAATGTTGGCCCGATCGAGGTTAAGGTCAAAGAGATGAAAGTGATGCATGCCACTCCGGATTACAGCATGATTGATTTCTTCCACGGCTATACGCATGATGAAGATTTCGATATCGTAAAAATGAACGTGGAAATCAAAAACAATACGGATAAAAAAATTAATTTTTCCCCAGTTGCTTTCCTTGAAACGGACAGAGGAGAACATCTGACATGGGAAGATGATATCTACTTAGAAGAACTTGCTGGTGAAATAGAAGGAAACGGTTCAAAAAGCGGAAACATTGGTTTCATTCTAAATGATGAAAACATAAAGGGCATATCCGTCATGACAAGTGATGCGGTGGATGAAGAAGGGGAAGTCCTTGCAAAAGGCAAGTCAGCTGAATTCGCTTTTTAAAGAATATGTATAAATGCCTTGGAAAAATAAAATACTAGAACAAGTGATGGAGATTACTATCACTGAACGGAATATCCAAATCCTAATGATGAGGTGACACAGAATGAGCTATAAAGATCAATTAGATCCACATTCTCAAAAGTTTCACCATAATTGGACAAGACCTAAGCGTTCAAATTCTCAAGTTAATGGCCATACGCAAGAATCACAAACAAACATTATACTAAGAAGCAATGCAAAGGCTCACAGGTGGTAACGGATATTTCAGACAAAGAAGGAGGCTCCCAGCGAGTCTTCTTCTTTATATTTAATCCAAAACCGATCAAGGCATACATGGCTTTTCACTCATAATTATGATACCATTTACCTTTAAGATTGAAGTGATAAGCTTGGCGTGAAACCGGAGTTTCGATTCCGATTGAAAGTTTCACTTTATACAAATAGAGGACGTGAATTGTAATGATTAAAATTGAAATCCCTGCAGCGGATATAAGCATCAAACAAAGAAAGCAAGTTATAGAAGGAGATGAAGCTGTCATTCCTGAAATTTACGGGTTTATCGATTTTCATTTGATTCCCCGTGATAAAGGCGGCATCATCTTGTTTTACAATGAGAATGATGAACTGATTTTTGTCGGTAAGGCCCGTAAATTAAGACCAAGGGTCAAGAAGCATTTCGAGGATAATGTTTCTCCGATTAAAGAGCATCGTAATGAAGTCAAGAAAATTGACATTCTTTTAGTCGAAGACGCTATGGAACGTGAAATTTATGAAACGTACATGATCAATAAGCTTCATGCTAAATACAACGTCGACAAAGTGTTTTATAAATAAGATGTACCTATGAAAAGCTGACTGCTTATGCACTCAGCTTTTTTGTGTGCAAACTTAAGTTTACATATGTCCAAAAATAATTTCGTACATTTACAGCTGCTCCATGCTAGGTTAACAATGTTGGTTTATATTTAGAGTATTCCAATACATTCTCAGGAGGAAGCTATTGAAGAAAATACTTTGTAAAAAGGTGTTAGTTATCTCGATCGGGACAGTGATTGCTTTTGGGAATTTAACGTGGTCCGTGTCACAAGCTTCTAAACTGGCGAAACAGAGAGAAATTGAAACTTTTGAACAAAAGACAGTAAAATCTTCAGGGTGGGAAATGGCGGAATAAGCATAGTGACCAATAACTTTTTTCTCGATTTGCAACAAGAAAAAGAAAAATGTATTGGAAAATGAAACGTTGTAGATGATCAGCAGCTTGTCAAACGTACATTAAATGATAAAACTCAATGGAGGTTCATTACACATGATGTTATGTGTGATTGGGCTTCCATTTAATTTTTGTTTTAATTTCATGAAGAATGTCAGCACCTTTCATTTATCCGTGATTCCCTGCAGCAGTATTGAAGCAATCGTGATTAAATTTGTCAGGAAAAGTATTCGGGGGTAATTTCGAAAAAAACTTGCAAATAGTAATGATTACGTTTTATTATTAAAGGGTGTTTTTACATGAGAGATAGCTTTGGTATTTAAATCGTAATTATTTTGATTTATGCGAAGGTATCAGGTAAAGGAGTGGGAAGCGATGGAGATGAAGAAAATTCCGGTTACGGTATTGAGTGGATACCTTGGTGCGGGAAAGACGACGCTTTTGAATCATATTCTTGAAAATAGGAATGATCTGAAGGTTGCCGTCATCGTTAATGATATGAGTGAAATCAATATTGATGCTTCTCTGGTCAAACAGGGAGGGTTTACCCGGACGGATGAAAAACTGGTGGAAATGCAGAATGGCTGCATTTGCTGTACGCTTCGTGAGGATTTAATGATTGAAGTGGAGAAATTGGCGAAGCAAGGGGACATTGATTACATCGTGATTGAATCGACTGGGATAAGCGAACCGGTACCTGTAGCCCAAACCTTCTCCTATGTTGATGAAAGCATGGGAATTGATTTAGCGGAATATTGCCGGCTTGATACGATGGTCACCGTTGTTGATGGGTATAACTTTTGGCAAGACTTCACTTCCGGAGAAACACTTATTGACAGGATGCAGGCAACTGATGCTGCGGATGGCAGGGAAGTGGTCGATCTATTAATAGATCAGATAGAGTTCGCCAATGTCATCCTGTTGAATAAAATCGATCTAATTGATGCTGAAGCCGTTGAGGAATTGAAAGCGGTTCTTCAAAAAATGAATGCGGATGCGAGGATCATCGAAACAAATCATTCCAAGGTGCTGCTAAAGGATGTATTGAATACCCATTTATTTGATTTTGAAGAGGCGAGCCAAGGAGCCGGCTGGATAAAGGAATTGAATGAAGAGCATATTCCGGAGACCCTGGAGTACGGGATTTCTTCCTTCGTTTATAGAAGGAAAATACCCTTTCATCCCGAGAGGCTAATGGAGTGGTTAGAAAACTGGCCCGTACAAGTGGTGAGGGCAAAGGGCTTCCTTTGGCTGGCATCGAGAAATGATACGGCAGGCTTGCTGTCGCAGGCAGGACCGTCATTAACTTTACAAGCAGCCGGTAAATGGATTGCAGCATACCCTGAGGAAGAACAGCGCCGAATTTTAAAGGAAGCACCTGAATTATTGGAACGGTGGAATGCAGTATACGGTGACAGGATGACGGAGCTGGTGATGATTGGCATTCAAATGAATCAGCAGGAAATCGAAACTGAATTAGATCAATGCTTATTAACGGAAATTGAGTTGCAGCAGGATTGGTCTCTGTATGAAGATCGATTGCCTGCATTTACGGAAATCGTTCATTAAAAAACGTTAGGAGGAAACAAAAATGAGAGTAAACATTACTTTAGCATGCACAGAATCAGGGGATCGAAATTATATCACGACGAAAAACAAGCGGAATAACCCGGACAGGATCGAATTGAAAAAGTACTGTCCGCGATTAAAGAAACACACGCTACACCGTGAAACGAAGTAATTTTGAGGTTTAAATCGTAATGATTATGTTTTATTGCAGAGATGGATGTAAAAGGCGGGAAGTTCATGTTGGAATGGATTATTATTGGCGGAGGCATTCGAGTATGATGATGGCTGCATTGTACGGAATTCTTTGCAATGCCATATTTACGTTCTCCATCCATACAATTGGTGAACATGCTCCCGATATCGAGGAATATATCGGGAGCAAGACAGACAGCGGAACGAATTGTGAATAGTTTATAGAATCTATAAAAAAAAGATCTTTAAAAAGGAGAATATAAATGGCGAAAAAATCCAAGGTGATAAAAGCGGAAAAACAGCTGGCAATGGTCAAAAAGTATGCACAACTTAGAAAGGAATTGAAGGAGAAAGGGGATTATGCCGCATTGGCCAAACTCCCGCGTGACTCCTCGCCGACAAGGGTCCACAATCGTTGTGGAGTAACGGGGAGGCCCCGTGGATATATGCGCAAATTCAACATGTCACGTATCGTTTTTAGGGAGCTTGCTCATAAAGGGCAACTGCCGGGTGTCAAAAAGTCAAGCTGGTGAAGTGGGGAGGTGAAAGGTGATTTAATAGTCTTTCTTTCATTCACTTTTTATGGAAATCATTCATACAAAAAGGAGCCTAAGTTAAACAAGGGATACTGGTAAAAAAAGGGTTTTTGACTGTAAACTTTGTTGAACATTGACGAAGCGGCTTGTAGAGTGAACGTTAAAAAAGCAGAAGTCTCTAAGACTCTGCTTTTTACCTTTGGAAAAATTCAATCCACTCTTTTTCCGGGCCATATACGTAGAAATAGCGATAGCCATTTGGAAGGGTGACTATCTCTTCATCAATCAGCTCAGTGTTATCCAAGCTTTTGATCCGGGCATATTCTTCCTCGATATCATCCACGGTAATGGCAAAATGGTGGATCGTTGCTTCGGATGGCAGTGTGTCGCTATATCCCTGAATCAATTCTATTTCTGTTTCGTCCGACTCTTCGTAACCCAGGAATGCCAGTTCGATTACCCCATTAGTATGAGTCATGCGTGCTTTTAATTTTAAATCCAGCACATCTTGATAAAAGGCGATGGATTTTTCAAGATCTTTTACAACGACGCCAATGTGATCGACCCTTTTCACAGCCAAGAAATCTTCCTCCTTCATTATATCCAGATGCAAAATGCTAATATTAGTATATATAAGAATATTCGGAATTAAATTACATTTTTATAGCCGTTTTTAGATAATTTTTTAAATGATGTTAATATAGGGAAAGTATTGGTGAATACTTAAAAAATGATAAATGGCTTATGTTATAATATTTTTCTTCCATAATTTTTCTTGATAGATTCTATTCTTGGAAAGAATGAAATTAAGCATTTTCCAGGGCCAAAATTTGTTTCTAAATGGAATAGTCGATATACTTATTGAAACAACTCCATTATTAATGGATATGAAAGGAGAGGTAGTATGGGAAAAATTCGTGAAGGTGAAGTTTTCACCCTTACTGATGACAGCGATGAGGGCCATGAAGTTGAGGTTTTAGGATCATTGGATGTAGAAGGAACGGAATATGTAGCAGTAGGTTTGCTTGAAGATATTGAAGAGGATACAGATGAAGATATCGATATTTTCTTTTTCAGGGTCGAAGGCGAAGGTGAACTGCTCGATATCGAATCGGATGAAGAGTTCGAAAAGGTATCATTGGCGTTTGAAGCGGCATTTGAAGCGAAAGAATGACAAGATAAAAGACGGCACATTGTGTGTCGCCTTTTTTTTATGTATAAAGAAAGTATCGGCCCCGCCTTCGCCAAATACCATGATAGCCACGCGTGCTATCCAGCCTTACTTAAGTATAGGGTTGTATTATTGATAGGACGTGTACTATCTATGAAGATTTTGTTAATAAACGGAGTATTTTTCCATCTCCAAGACATAGGATAAAAAAGTGGAGGTGATGGAATGGCCGTTGTTAAGCACACGGATGCCGATATTGCCTTATTGGCAAGATTGCTTAGGGCGGAAGGTGAGGGTGAAGGTGATCAAGGCATGTTGATGATCGGTAATGTAGGGGTCAATCGGATTAGGTCGAATTGTTCCGATTTCATAGGGTTGAGGACGATTCCAGATATGGTTTATCAGGAGCATGCCTTTGAAGCTGTACAGAAGGGGTATTTTTATCAGCGGGCAAGGGATAGGGAAAAAAGGCTTGCGCGCCGGAACGTAAATGGTGAAAGGCTATGGCCCTCGAAATTTAGCCTATGGTACTTCAGGCCACCGGGAGATTGTCCGGCAACCTGGTATAATCAGCCCCTGGTTGGGCGTTTCAAGCTTCATTGCTTTTATGAACCAACAGGTACAGAATGTCCGAACATTTATAATACATTTTAAGGAGGAGGCTGAACCTTATGGAGGTTTGGCCTCTTTGTGCATCAGTCTTTAACTAGGAAAAATCATATGATAAAACTGGCAAATGATTTACTGATACTGTAAAATTGAGACTGTAAATTTCCGGATAAGAAAGGAATAAAAAATTGATGAGTAAAAGGCTTATTAATTATGGACAAGGGCAAATGGGAGTACAGCCGGAGGATAATACCGAGAAATTTAAGTCTTTCATGGAGAACAACCCGGACGCCATTTCCATTGTTGATCTGGAAGGAAAGACCCTTCAAGTGAATGCAGCTTTTGAAGAGTTTTTCGGTTGGACGAATGATGAGCTCATTGGCATGCCGTTTCCTATTATTCCTGATTTCTTGAAGGAATCAGTCAATGAATTGCATGACCAGATTAAGGCAGGGGTACAAAAGAAAGGCTTTGAAACGGTCAGGCTAAGGAAGGATGGCCAGTTAATCGATGTAAGCATCTCCCTGTTCAATATTCGGGATGATGAAAATGAGCCGTGCGCTCTGGTTTTCGTTTATCGGGATATCACGAATCAAAAACTTGCTGAAGCTGCCTTGAAGGAAAGTGAGCAAAGGTATCGCAGTTTAGTGGAGGTGTCACCTGAAGCGATTTTTGTACATCGCAATGGGATCATCGAGTATATGAATCCCATGGGGGCAAAAATGCTTGGGATGGATAGTGTGGAAGATATTATCGGTAAATCGGTTTTTCAGTTCGTTCACCTGGAGTCCCGGGAAAGTGTCCAAAGAAGAATCGATATCATGAGAGATGATCATCAGGCGGTTGGTTTACTGGAACAAAAGTTCATTCGACTTGACGGACAAGTATTTTATGGAGAAACACTCGGTCTTCCGATTATTTATAAAGGTCAACCGGCCATACAGGTATTCTGCAGGGATATTACGGAGCGTAAAAAGACCGATGAGATGCTCTGTAAATCCAATATGTTATCAGCGGTAGGACAGATGGCTGCGGGTATCGCGCACGAATTAAGAAATCCATTAACTACGGTCAAAGGATTTTTACAATTATTAAGGGAAAATCCTGAGCAAAAGGACTATCTTGAAATGACGGTCAGCGAAGTGGAAAAAATTGAAACCCTGGCCAATGAATTTTTAAGTTTAGCAGAGCCTGAAGCGAAGGTTTGTGAATACATCCAGCTTAACGATATATTGGATAGTGTGATTACGTTAGCCGAGTTACAAGCGATTTTGAATGATGTTGAAATCATCAAGGAATATAATACGGATTCGGCATCTGTCTTTGGCGAACCGAATCAGTTAAAACAAGTATTCACGAATGTCGTCAATAATGCGATAGAAGCCATGCCGAATGGCGGCAAACTTCATATACAGTTATACCATGGAGGAGACTCTGCGATGATCCGATTCATTGATTCAGGCTGCGGAATCTCAAATGAGCGCATGGAGCATCTAGGGCAGCCTTTTTATAGCACCTCTGAAAAAGGAACGGGGTTTGGGCTCATGGTCAGTACTAAAATCATCCATGAGCATAATGGGGAAATTCATTTCAGCAGCGAAGTGGGAGAAGGGACGATTGTAGATATCAGTCTTCCCATCAATGAAAGTTCACAATGAAAGTGACGAGAAGCTATGCTCTCGTCACTTTTTTGGTTTATAGCTTAACGATCGTCCTGCCTCTTGCTTCCCCTTTTAATAGGGTAGGAAGTACGTCAGGCAATTCTTCAAGTGTAATTTCCTGTTGAATGAGCTGTTCTAATTTTTCGAGTTTAAAGTCGGTGGCAAGGCGATGCCAAACTTTCAATCTTGTATCCATCGGGCAATTGACTGAATCGATCCCAAGTAGATTAACCCCTCTTAGGATGAATGGAAAGACGGTGGCTGGCAGGCTTGTACCAGCTGTCAATCCACTGACCGCCACAGCTCCGCCATACTTGATTTGGCTAAGGACTGAAGCTAACGGTTCACCGCCGACGGGATCTACCGCCCCGCTCCACTTCTGTTTGCCCAGTGCCCGCAGCTTGCCATCATATACATCTTCACGCGATACAATGGTCGCCGCGCCGATTTCCTTCAAATATCCATGTTCCGAATCTTTTCCTGTACTCGCCTCAACGGAATAGCCAAGTTTGGAAAGGATCGAGACTGCGAAACTGCCGACCCCGCCAGTTGCACCAGTGACGAGAACGCTCCCTTGCTCAGGGGTGAGGTTATTTTCTTCCAGTCGCAGAACCGATAAGGCTGCAGTGAAACCGGCCGTTCCGATGATCATCGCCTCTTTCATTGTAAGGCCATCAGGAAGCGGGACGATCCACTCTGCAGGAACGCGGGCAAATTGACTATAGCCCCCTGATTGGGAAACGCCAATTCCGTAGGAGGTCGCAATGACTTCGTCTCCTTCTTTAAAGCGGGAATCCTCAGATGAAACGACAACACCAGCCATGTCAATTCCCGGAACGATCGGATAGCTGCTGACAATGTTTCCATTTGGAATTGCTGCAAGGCTATCTTTATAGTTCACACCGGAATAATGAACACGGATGAGCACTTCCCCTTGAGGTAGATCATCAAGTGATAGTTGCTGAATGTTAACGGTGAATTGATCATCTTGCTTGTTCACGACTAATGCATCAAATTGCTGTATCATGGTTCGTTCCCCCTTATAATAATGAATCTACCCCATTATAAAAGAAAAAATATAGGAATGTATAATGATACAATTCGAAATAAGTAGCGCTTGCTTTTCTTTCTGCTTCTAAAAATGGTACTATTAGATTTGATTCAGTTCATATTAAAGGAGATGTTTTACATGGCTAAAAAAGGATACATACTTATGGCAAATGGAGAAAAGATCGAATTCGACCTTTTCCCGAACGAAGCACCGAACACAGTGGCTAACTTCGAAAACTTAGCAAACACAGGTTTTTATAATGGTGTAGTCTTTCACCGTGTCATCCCTGGTTTCGTAAGCCAAGGCGGAGATCCAACAGGTACAGGTGCAGGCGGAAGCGGCAAGCAAATCAAATGTGAAACAGAAGGAAACCCTCACAAACATGAGGCTGGAAGCCTATCGATGGCACATGCCGGAAAAGACACAGGCTCAAGCCAATTCTTTATCGTGCATGAACCACAACCGCATCTTAACGGTGTTCACACAGTATTCGGTAAAGTGACATCTGGACTTGAAACAGCCAAAGCTATGAAAAATGGCGACAAAATGGAAAAAGTCGAAATTTTTGACGCTGAATGATGAAAGCGAAAAGAGGGGGCATTATGCTCCCTCTTTCTTTTTGCACTGATCATGAGTGAAAACAGGGGAATGATAGAGTCATTTTGGCGTCATGCTTTCAGTGAAACGATATTTGACCTCTGTCAAGGTTTCTGAAATATCCCATAATCTTTTCGAGGTTTCTTCATTATATAAGGAATCGATGATATCATCTTTTCTCGGAAAGCCTTTTCTGCTCTTCTTTCCATCGGGTCCGATATACTCCCCGCCTGTTAATGTTGGTTCCGTTGCGGCATAAAGGGTAGGCAATGCTCCCATACTCGCCGGCTGGGTGATGGTTTTCGAAAGAAAATGCACGAATCTATTTATGGGTTTGCCAGATCCGCGAGACATGAGATTAGTATGGGAAAGGCCCGGGTGACAGGCAATGCTTATTGGGTTTGCATCATGCTGGTTGAATTTATTCTGTAATTCGCGGGCGAAGAGCAGATTGGCCAGCTTGCTTTGCCCATAGTATTTCATCGCTTTATAACCGTTTTCACCATTTAGGTTTTCGAAGTCTATAAATCCATTGATGGCGGCCAAGCTGCTCAATGTGACCACACGCGATTTTGGCGTAGAAAGGATACGCGGAAGAAGGAGTCCTGTCAAAGCAAAATGGCCGAGATGATTGCTGCCGAATTGTAGTTCGAAACCATCTTTCGTCTTACTGTATGGCGGAATCATCACACCTGCGTTATTGATGAGGACGGATAGAGAGTCATAGTTTTCCTGAAAGGAATCAGCAAAATGCCGAATGCTGCTTAAATCACTTAAATCCAGCTGCATCACGTGTACAGTTGCTTTAGGATGGACCGATAAGATTCTATCGACTGCCTTTTCACCCTTCGAAGCATTCCGGACTGCAAGGATGATCTCTGCCCCCTTACCGGCCAGTGCAAAAGCCGTTTCGAAGCCAATTCCACTATTTGCACCAGTAATCACAATGGTTTGCCCCGATACATCTGCTATTTCTTCGCCATTCCACTTTTCAATCATCCAATCACACCTTCCCACACAGTCTATACCTATCATATACCCAAATAATTCCTATATGTCACATTCTGTGGCGGGAACATGTGCTGTATTCTAAAAATTAGCCGCCCATTAAATAATCCATTATATTTTTCAAGATCAGAATGACGGTTACTATGATAAATAATACCCTTACATATGCCACTCCCTTTTTAATGGCGAATTTAGATCCGGCCAATGCACCTGCTATCATGGAGATCCCCATCGGTATTCCATAGGAAAAGTTGACGGTATCAAGGAATATGAACATGATCAGTGCTGCCAGATTGCTTCCGAAGTTCAAAAATTTTGCATTTCCTGCAGAGTGCAAAAAATCAAAGCCAATCATTAAAAAGGCAAACAGAATGAAAGATCCCGTTCCAGCGCCCAAAAACCCATCATAAAAACCAATGGCAAATATAGCTAACGCAAATAGTGCAGCCTTTTGCCATGTGAGTTTATGGTAAGTCGATTTCTGTCCCCAGTCCTTTTTAAAAAAGGTATAAATGGCAATAGCTATTAATAGGACCAAGATCATTGGCTTTAATAATTCAGGCGAGACGAAATTAACAACCCAAGCGCCTAGCAGGGAACCTATGAAAATCAGTGGAAAAAGTTTGGAAACCAATCGAAAATCAACCTTACCTGAGCGAATGAAGGCAATGGTACTTGTTAAAGATCCCATGGAACTTGCTAGCTTATTCGTTGCGATCGCTTGAGAAGGGGGAAGTCCTGAAAATAATAAAGCGGGTATGGAAATCAGGCCTCCGCCGCCTACCACAGAATCAATGAATGCTGCCAAAAATCCGAAAAACATCAGCAGCAAGAGTGTTGAAATATGTATATCCTCCATCCAAGAAGCCTCCGTATCAATGGCATTATGGCTGAAATGCTTGTTATGCTGAAGCCATAACCCAAGTTTTTTTGTTTAGTCACTATTTAGATAGTAACTAATAAAAACCGTTCTGTAAATAAGAACATTATGAGTCATACCATTTGAAATCGAATAGATTTCGATAAGAGATTTGGTATGATAGGCATATAACTTACTAAAAGCACTAGGAGGTACTATGCAAGATATCATTCAAAAACTACAGTCTCTCGGGTTTAGTCAATATGAAGCAAAGGCTTATGTTTCTTTGGTTCGCCAAGGTCCAACCAGTGCCTATCAAGTAAGCAAGGAATCAGGAATTCCCAGGGCCCGTATCTATGAAATATTAAATGGACTGCAAGAAGAAGGAATCGTCTTAAAAGAGGAAATCAATGACTCGATACAATATTCACCGCTACCAGTCGATGTGTTTCTGGAATCTGTCCAATCAAAATGGAACGATACCTATCAATCCATCAGCCATACACTGAAACAATTCGAGAAAATCGAACCGATGTCCGACAATCGTGTAATGACCCTTAAGGGTGAAGGGCACATCCTTTCCTTTTGCCGTACTTTGATTCAAAAGGCCGAGAAAAGGGTGGTGGTTTCCTTATGGGACGAGATGTATGGAAATCTTGAACAAGAGCTAAAAGGGATTGCTGCGCATTGCACTCTCAAGGGAATTGCATTTCAGGTTGAAAACCCATTATCAGGTATAGATATACATCGCAAAACAAGCTATGTGGAAAATATCGGAGAAAACAAATGGTTCATCTTATCCATCGATGGCAAGGAGACGATTTACGGCCCCTCCCCGGAAACGAGGGAAACGGCGTTCTACACAGATGATCCCATTCATATCAATTTTCTCGAAAATTACATTTGGCATGATATCCTCGTTAACCGCTTGGTTAAAAAGGATGAAGAAGATACCGAGAATTGGATTTCAAGTGAAAGAGAACGGTTTTTCTCCCTATAAGAAAAAAAGCTGATATCCCCATTGCAGGGAATATCAGCTTTTTTATATTTGTACCAAAGTGTCATTCGGATAAAAGGGTTTTAGGAAATCTAATGGCCGTGGGCAAGCTGGATTTATCTCGATAAGACCTGTAAGACACAATCGGATGATTATGCGCTTGAACATCCAACTGAAGAACCTGTGAGCTTTTCATTTCCAAATAGTACGTAACGTCTTCTTTTTGTAAATGATAAAAAGAAAAAGGTATCCCTAAAAGGTTTTTCCTGATTAGTTTTGTTTCAGGCTGATTGATGATGTGCTCACTCAATTCCGCTATCGTAACAGGGGTTGTTCCTGTAAAGGCTGTTATTTTTTCTTTTGCATAATCGACTGCATGACTGAAGGTGACGGCAAGATTCTTCAACATTCCGTTCATGGGGGGGCATCTCCTTTTAATTAGGCTATGTTTGTAGTATGGTGCGTGGCTAATGCTTTATGCAAAAAAAATACGCATTGATGATATAGAATTGACACTTTATGAACATGATTAAGAAGTGTGCATCGAAATCAAAAAGGGCAATCAAGGAAGGACAGAGAAAATGTCAATGAAGGTCAAATCATGAAGAATAAAAAAATTTATATAGGACTGCTTTTCATCGCAATCCTCGCTTTTTCAATATTGTTCATTCAGTTGAATATCAATGTGAATTCCAGAGAGGGAAAAGGGAAAGACGCCGAAGCGGATAGTCATGAGAAAATAGAACAATTGCTGAAAAAAATGACGCTTGAAGAAAAAATCGGGCAGCTTATGATGGTCGGTTTCAAGGGAACTGAAAAGGGCAATGAAATTACGGAACTTATCGAACAAAAACATATAGGAGGCGTCATTTATTTTGACCGCAATATGAAATCACCTAAACAAGTGGCCAGGTTATCCAATTCGCTTCAGCAAACGGCCAATCAAAGTACACATTCGCTTCCGTTGATGGTGGCCATCGATCAGGAAGGCGGGGACATCATCAGGATGAAGGAAAGGGTATCGCCACTCCCGGCGCAACAGGATCTTGGAAAAAATGCATCTATTGAAGAAGTGTACAAAGTTGCCAAATTGAATGGAACAGAACTTGGATCCATGGGGATTAACATTAATTTCGCCCCTGTACTAGATCTATCGCAAACGGATAAACGTTCATTTGGGAAAGATCCCGAAAAGGTCTATCAATACGGAAAGAAAGCCATTCAAGGCTTGAACGATGTATCGATAACTGGTGCATTGAAGCACTTTCCTGGAAACGGACGCAGCGAAATCGATCCGCATGTCGAAACATCCTCCGTGGAGGCAAACCAACTGGATCTGGAAAATTCGGATATTTATCCTTTCAAGAAAATCATAAGTGAAATGGATAACCAAAAGTTTTTCGTGATGGTGACCCACATTAAATATCCAGCCTATGATAAAGAAAAACCAGCAAGCCTTTCTAAAATCATCATAGAAGAACTGCTTCGTGGGAAACTCAAATATGAAGGACTTGTCGTTACCGACGATTTGGAAATGGGTGCTGTGAACAAGTATTACTCCTATGAAGAGATGGGGAAGCAGGCAATCCTTGCAGGAGCTGATTTATTACTTGTCTGTCATGAATATTCCCATGAGCTTGAAGTATATAACGGATTACTCCAAGCAGTGAAAGCAGGGGAAGTTCCAATCGATAGAATTAACGAGTCAGTGAAAAGAGTGCTGACATATAAACTTTACAATATGAAGCAAAAGAAAGCTGACCCGGATCAAGCTGAAAAAGTGGTGAAAAATCCCGAAAGCATAAAGTATATTGAAAGCCTGGGCGATGATGAATAAAAGCGAAACTACTCTCTCAAAAGGATGCTTTTGTTTAAATCAGCTGATAGAGGGAATACTATATATGACTAACTTGAAGGAGGAAACTAACATGCCATCAAACAAAATGCTTGGAACCGTCCTGATAGGAGCAGCCGCATTTTTAATGCGCAATAAGAAAACCCGTGAAAAAACCATGAGTCAAATAAGGTCCTTAGCGACACCGGAAACCATTGATAAGGTTAAGAGCCAATTCCAATCAATAACCAAAACAAAATCAAGTAACCCATCCGTACGTTAAGGTGAAATAACCTCATTAAAAGTTTTAATGGGACCTGACTGTAAATTAGTGAAGAACTAGTTTACAGTCATTTTTTTCTTGAAAAAAAGTGCCAGTTGATTTCCGAAATCCGCTCCCTTTCCGCCGACTGTCTGCCAAGTCTCATCAAAGCAAGCGTCTGTGTCGCACATTTCTTCAACCTTGAGAGGGTTCATTCGTATAATAAAATCATGGTTCGGGGTGAGAGCATCTCGAACTTTCTTTTGTCGTCAAGCTGTCCCCATTAAGTAGTTCTTAATGGGGCTTTTTAATTGCTTAACATTCTTTTGGTGAACGATTAAAACCCAGCAGTGAATTCATCAAGCCGGTAAAAGGAAAAAGGAAAAGCACCCGTTTCTTTCGAAAACCTTGGAGAGGTTTTTCAAAAGTACAAGTGCTTTCATGAATGGTCAATGATCATTCAGCTTCATCTTCACCGTCATTTTCTTTATTGAACCAAAGCGGATCCTCATTATCGACTTCACCATTATAATTAATCAGGATTTCTTCTCCTGCTTTTATGTCGGTGTAAGCAAAGAAATCAAACGTATGATTCTTGAAGTTTATGTCATACGTAGCGTTGGGTGTATAAGAGTGATTAAACAGCATGCCATAACCTAAAAGCATGGCAGTATGATTAATTCCATATTCAAACGCATAATCAGCCAGCAATGTCTTCTCTATGAAAACATGCTCCTCGTTCGGATAAGCAATGACAGGTGCCTCATGCAAAAGCTCACCTTTTTTAATGTCTCGTGTTGCGAATACGCCTCTATTGAACTCACCATCACTGAGTGTGGAAGTTTTAACTTCAATCATGTTCGTCACCTACTTGTTCTTTTCAATATAGTCCAGATCATCTAAGCTTGACAGTTAATAAGAAGAAAAGCAACTATTTTACGGAATTAATCAATTTTAGCAAACGGCACGATTGTTTTTTATTGAGGCTCTACCGGTACCGTAGGACGGAATTCGTCACATGAAGGACGAAAAAAGGTAGCGAACGGCTGAAATAATCGGGATGGTCCCGTTTATCCATTACAATAAAAAAACACCTCCGCTAGAAGTGAAGCTAGGGAGGTGTCGGTCATATAGGTAAATCCCTTAATTCACACCGACAGCTGTAAAGGCATTTTTGACAGCTGTGACTTCTGCACTGCTAGAACCGTATAAATCAGAGGCCGCTTGTACGACTGCCGCCCTGGCTTGTGAAAATGTCGACGAGGAAGTTAAATAAATCGTGTTTGCCCGGTAAAAGATGGTTCCCAGTTTATCGATGCCGATCCCGGATACGCTCACACCATGGTGAGTTCCGCCGGCAGAAATCAAATAGGCCGCCTTATTGATGATTCCGCTGTTCGTGTGGACTCCGCCGTTATCACCCGTTCCCGTATAGCGGTTCGAATAATGGTCAGGGTCACCATTCAATGTAGGATTAGCCATTGAACGGAGTGCATCACCGGAAATGTTAGGTGTGTAAATATCTTCTCCGACCAAATAATCGGCTTTGGCACTTTGGTTCTTGAATTCGACGACGGTGCCAAATATATCAGAAATCGCTTCATTCAAAGCACCGGATTCATTCTGATAGGTAAGGTTCGATTCCGAGGAAGTCACGGCATGCGTCAGTTCATGTGCAACGACATCCAGACCGCCGGACAATGGGATGAACGTCGTGCCATCTCCATCACCGTAAACCATTTGGGTGCCATCCCAGAATGCATTATTGTATCTTGAGCCATAATGAACGGTTGATTTCAGGATGGTTCCATTTCCATCATAAGAGTTCCGTCCAAATGTCGATTTATAATAATCATAGGTTTTACCTGCATAATAATGGGCATCAACCGCAGCTTTATCGGTAGAAGTAGTGAAAGCATTTGTCGTGTTGGAAAAGAGTGTACCAGGCAATTTTGAACGGTTATTGGCATTATAAGTGTAGATGCCTTTACCGCGTGTATTGTCCTGTAAATAGTATCGGCCGCTGGATAAGGTAGTGTTCAATGACACGGTATTGTTTAAGACGCCGGTGCCCGTTCCGACGGAATTGGTCCCCGTCACTTCATCTAGTGTATTAAATTTATTCAGGATTTTACCTGTTTTGACTGATATGAAATAATTATGATTTCCTGGTTCAGGACTTAAGAATTTCAAATTGACTTTATATACATAATCGGCCTTGCCTTCATTTGCGTATACATATAGGTCAGATTCAGGTGATTGTTCGTAGGCAGGAGTGAACCCAAGATCCGCTTCAGCTATTTTGATAGCTTCGGATTTACTGATGCCTTTTTTAGCCTTTTTCCCTAATTTCGTGTTTAGATTGGCTTCAACCGTACCGGACACGACCGTCAATACACCTTTAGTATCAATCAATACCGCTTGTGTGGAATTCCATACAGGTACGCCTTTATAGGTTTGTTGCAATTTAAGGACGGTATTGCCTAGTTCATCCTTGCTTTCTTTCTGGATCGTGAAGGAGTCTTTCGCCTTTTGCTTTTCTAGCTTGTAAGACTTTTTGTTTTCATCAAAAAAGGTAAGAATGATATCTTCTGCAGTTTGCTTCGATGGGTCCGTAAGTTTCCCAGACTTGAATTCTAGCGAATCCTTATGCTTATTGTACTTTTCAACACTCAACACATTTTTTGCCGCTAAAGCTTCTTGATGGGGAATGGCAGAAAATAATAGACCGAGAGATAGTGCAGTTCCTAAAAATACCTTACCTTTCATAACACTCAACTCCTTCATGAGAATAACCTCATTTTTGCATCGTTTCATATTATTTACAAATGGAGAAAACTCGCAAAAAATATGACATTTAAAGGAATAAAATGGAGAAAAATGGATTTTGATAGAAATATTCTCTGAATATATTCTTTTAGTAATATTTGGAATGTATTTAAATTGAACCAAATGAATAAAAGTGCAAAAAAACATGGCATAATGTGCAAAAAAATGTGGCGTAAAGTGCAAAATATTTTGTCTATTGAGGGTGTTTTTTTTGATAATTTGTTGAAATATTGCGTTTTATAAATTTGGCATGAAAATTGCATATATTCAGAAAAGGAATTCGAATTGTAAATTAGATCTATTTGAAGTCTATGAAATAGGAAAATTTATTAAATGGATTTCCCATATATGAAAGCGCTTATATAGAAAGGGATGAAAAATTATGATACCAAAACAAGAACATGACATCGTTCAACATCCTCCGCAGCAAGAAGGACAAGAACTAAAGCGCGGTTTAAAATCCCGCCATTTAACGATGATTTCCATTGGCGGGGCTATTGGCACCGGGCTGTTTCTTAGCAGCGGGGCAGCCATTCATACAGCTGGGCCAGGCGGCGCATTACTTGCATATGCCTTAGTTGGGGCAATGGTTTACTTTGTGATGACGAGCTTAGGGGAACTGGCAGCCTTTATGCCGACAAGCGGCTCATTCAGTACCTATGGAACGAAATTTGTCGATCCGGCATTTGGTTTTGCCTTGGGATGGACGTATTGGTTCAATTGGTCGATGACGATAGCGGCAGAGTTGGCAGCCTCGACAATGATCATGAAATTCTGGTTTCCGAATAGTCCATCATTGTTATGGAGTTCATCATTCTTGGTGCTCATTTTCCTATTGAACTATTTATCCGTTAAAGGATATGGGGAAGGGGAATACTGGTTTTCCTTCATAAAAGTAACAGCCATCGTTATTTTTATAATCGTCGGGCTGCTAATGATCTTCGGCATTATGGGCGGCGAAGCAGTTGGTTTTAAAAACTTCACCGTCGATGACGCTCCTTTCCCGGGTGGGTTCATGGGTGTCTTCATCGTGTTCATAGCAGCTGGCTTTTCTTTTCAAGGTACCGAAATTGTCGGTGTGGCTGCCGGGGAAAGTGAAGATCCTGCACGGAATATACCGAAGGCCATTAAAAGTGTCTTCTGGAGAATCTTGCTCTTTTACGTATTGGCGATCTTTGTAATAGGGCTGCTTATCCCTTATACGAACTCAAGTTTACAAGGTGATAACGTCATGGTAAGCCCATTCACGCTCATTTTTGAAAAAGCTGGAGTGGCCTTTGCCGCTTCGCTTATGAATGCCGTCATTTTAACAGCGGTATTATCTGCAGGTAACTCAAGTCTATATGCATCAACGCGTATGTTATACTCAATGGCAAAAGATGGACAAGCACCGCGTATTTTTGCAAAACTTAATAAACGCGGAGTACCGGTTGCAGGCATGATTTTGACATGTTCCATCGGCATGCTGGCCTTTTTAGCCTCCGTATTCGGTGATGGTAAAGTGTATATTTGGTTAATGAATGCCATTGGAATTACAGGGTTTATCTTTTGGCTCGGCATTTCCATCAGCCATTACCGTTTCCGGAAAGCATTCATCGCACAAGGCCATTCATTGGAGAAGCTGCCATATAAGGCATTATGGTTCCCGATTGGACCGATCTTTGCCATTCTAATTGGGATGATCGTCATCCTGTCCCAAAATATCCAAGCCTTTTTCTCAGACCAGATCGATTGGGGCAGTGTTGTAGCTGCATACCTGGGAATCCCGCTTTTCCTTGGTCTATGGCTTGGATATAAACTGGTAAGAAAAACTAAATTCGTTAAACTTGATGAAGTCGAATTTGACTTTGACAAAAAATATGAATGAACAAGCTTAAAGTAAAATCAGCCGGACAATGTGTCCGGCTTTTACTTGTTTTCTATAGGCTCATTATAAAAAGCTAGGAAGCTGATTCCTAGCTTTTTATTTTTATTAAATGGAAATTTATACAAAAATTGTAGGAGGTGTTATATGATAATCGTAAACTCTGCTAAATTGCATGTACAGAACGACGGGGAAAGCTTTTAATATTTCCAATGGAAAGGGAAGGTGCACGGCTGATGACCTTATTGACTCATTTAAAAGTATTGGACTTTTCAACGTTACTGCCAGGCCCATTTGCCACTTTGATGCTAGCGGATTTAGGAGCGGACGTTTTGAAAGTAGAGAGGCCGGGAGCAATGGATTCATGGGGTGTGAACCAATATCTTAACAGATCGAAGAAGTCGATCACACTTGATTTAAAACAATCTGAGTCCATCGAATCCGTTAAAAATCTAGTGAAGGAATACGATATCGTCATTGAACAATTCCGGCCAGGTGTCATGGAACGCCTAGGACTGGGGTATGAGGCATTAAAATGGATCAATCCGAAGCTGATTTACTGTTCCATCACGGGCTTCGGCCAGACTGGTCCCTATAAAGACCGACCGGGACATGATATCAATTATATTTCGATTGCAGGCTTATCAGGCTATTCCGGTACGAAAAAGGACGGCCCGGCAAAAAACGGAACCCAAATAGCAGATCTTGCCGGAGGCTCACTGCATGCTGTTATCGGTATATTATCTGCAGTCATTCACAGGGAAAGAACAGGAGAAGGCCAAGCCATCGACATCAGCATGACCGACTGCAGTTTTGCCTTGAATGCCATATCCGCACCTCTGAATTTACAAGGGGGAAACGAGCTTGAACCAGAAAAACTGATGTTAAACGGAGGGTCCTTTTATGACTTTTATGAAACGAAAGATGGACGCTATTTTTCGGTAGGAAGCCTTGAGCCCCCTTTTCGAAAAGCCTTATGTGAAGCGATCGGTGCACCCGAATTGTATGAACTTAGCATGAAAAGCGATGAAGAAAGCGGAACCAGGTTTAAAACGGCCGTCCGACTGGCTTTCCTTGAAAGGGATTTTCATGAATGGCAAGAAATATTCGCTGATTTCGAGGCCTGCGCAGAACCAGTGCTGACCTTCACTGAAGCGGCCGAACACCCCCAATTGAAGGACAGGGGAATGATCGTCGAGGTACCGGACGGAAAAGGAAATGCCCAGAAGCAAATCGCCTGCCCGATCAAAACATCGGTTTTCACCCCTGAATATAAACATGCAGGCTTGAGGCCAGGACAAAACAACGCAGAAATTCTTCACACCCCCAATCGCTAAATAAAGATGTAAAGGCTATCACTTTTCCGAGTTTTTTTGGAAGGGGATAGCCTTCTTTTTGAAGGTCGAATTAAGTTGGAGATAGGTCGAAATAAGCGGAGGAAGGCCATATTAAGCTGGAAACAACCCAAATTAAGCAGAAGGAGAACAATAGCACTTGTGGAAAGCAACATATGACTACTGTGAAAAATTTACCAGTTATAACTAATGTGGGCAGGGTATCAGAGTAGCATCCTGGTAAGGAGGGTTGCTTAAACATGTTTGGTCTCTCTGATATCATTAAATTTCTATTTTCCTTTTTTTTGATCATGCCGATCGTTACGCTGATACATTTGAGCGGGCATATTTTCTTTGTTACGATCTTTGGGGGATCAGAAAAGAAGATCTTGATCGGTTGTGGTAATAAACTTTTCGCCTTTCGGAACATAGAGGTGAGGAAATATTATTTTTGGAATGGGACTTGCGAGTTCAAGGGATTGAAACATGATAATCGATTGACGAATACGCTGATATATTTAGGGGGGGCTATCTTTAATTTAGTCAGCATGCTGACCATCTATAGTTTAGTGTATCAGAATATCCTGGACAGCTCGGTGATCTGGTATCAATTCATCTATTTTTCTTTCTATGTTATGTTTTTCTCCTTGTTTCCGATGTATTTCTCGGACGGGTCGCCTAGTGATGGGAAGGCTGCGGAATTGACCTTGAGGAACAAGCTGGAAGATAGGGTGACGGATGATATATTTGTGAAGAAAATGGATGATGATGATAACTGCAAGTAAAAAGGGGACGTGCTGGTGACCGTTCTTTTTTTGTTTGCTTTCAGCTTTAGGATTTATCATAAGGCTAAAATCTAGCCTTATGATAAATGTTTATATAACGGTCTAGGATTTTATGGATTGTGCTATTTTACTGCTTGACGATGAATTTGAAAGGACCAGAACTATGACCATGGCAATGGCAACCCCTGTTGCACCGATCCAGGTTATGGAAGCAAGGGATACTTGTTCTACAGCAACACCGCCAATTCCAGCACCTGCCGCCATGGCCAATTGCATCATCGACTGATTCAGACCGAGCATGACTCCTGATGATTCAGGTTCAAGGGTCGCTAAATGATATTGCTGTGTCGGCCCTGATGACCATGCTGCGAACGACCATAATGTAAGGATTATCAAAACGGCCATCAATGAATTCGTAACGATGGATAACATGATGATCATCATAATATGCAGAGCCATACCGCCAATTAGTGTAAATGATACACCCCATCGATCCGTACTATAACCGCCAAACTTTGATCCGATCAAGCTTGCGATACCGAATATAAGCAAGGCCGTGCTAAGTAGAGAGTCACTTATCCCTGATACGGATAGCAGGTAAGGGGATAGATAGGTATAAGCTATCGAATATCCGCCAAGCCAGAAGAAGGTTATCGATAATCCAAGGGCAACTTTCCTTTTTTTAAGAAGGGCCAGCTGCTGGAGAAGTGGTACTGGTTTATCCCCTTTGGTAGGAGGAATGGTAAAGAATAAAACGATCATGGCAATCAGGCCGAATAGGGCGATTCCGCCAAAGACGGATTTCCACCCGAATGCATCTGTCATGATTCTTCCGAGAGGTACGCCAATGATAAGGGAAGCTGTAAACCCCATGACAACTGTCGCAATAGAACTTGCTTGTTTATCTGGCGGAGCTAGCTTAGCGGCAATATTCAGAGCGGTGACTACAACCAATCCTGCACCAAGTGCCATGATTATGCGTGCAAATAGAAACGGTCCAAAGCCTGGTAATAGAAAGGCAAGCAGATTGGCCACTACGAATAGTCCAAGGGAATACAACATTAATCTTCGTCTGTCTAAACTTGCTGTCAAAGCCATGAGAATGGGTGTACCGATTGCGTAGACAAGGGAGAAAATTGTAATGAGCTGTCCTGCGGCAGCAAGGGTCACTCCAAGAGAATCCGCAATCTTATCCAAAATTCCGGATATGATGAATTCGGATGTTCCTACTAAAAAACTGATAATCGCTAACATGTAAATTTTCCATGTATTAAGCAAAATAGATTCACTCCTCATTAATGATTATTAATTTTATATAAAGACATATCGAAATATGTTAATATGTATGAATAAAAAAATAAACATATCGCGAAATATCGAAATGTTAGAGAGAAAAATGAACCCAACCCTCTAAGGTACGGATCAGGTTCATTTTCATACTTCTTCTTTCAAGAAATCAGTAATTTTTGAGATTGCCTCTTCATCTCGTTTGTAATACGTAAACTTTCCTATCCGCTCCGTTTTAATCAATCCTGCTCTAAGAAGCATCGAGAGGTATTGAGAGGCCGTGGACTGGGTCATGTTTAATTTTTCCGTAATCTGACTTACGCAAACGCCGGTTTCCTTCATGTCTATTCCCTCATGAGGGGTGAAGTGGAGTTCAGGCGCCTTGAGCCATTGTAAGATTTGCAACCTGGATTCATTGGATAATGCTTTAAATATCTCGATTGTTTTCATACATTTCATTATATCGAGAATTATCGATATGTCAAATGGTTTTATCATTCATCGTTAGTTTCATAAATAGCAAAACTTGATACCGTTATCTAAAGAGTCATTAAAGGAATGGAAATGTATTATTGCAAGAACCTAATCGGCTCCCTTATAAGTGTGGGCCGATTAGGTTGTTCAAATCCTGTAAATCAGAATTAAAGTCTCCGCTAAAAAATCATTTCCATACTTCTTTTGCTACATCAACGACGAATTTCAGCTTTTCCCATTGCTGTTCTTCGGTCAGCTTGTTGCCGTGATGGGTGGAGGCGAAGCCGCATTGCGGACTTAAGCATAATTGTTCGAGAGGAACGAAGTGCGAGGCTTCTTCAATGCGTGCCTTAACAGCTTCCTTGTCTTCGATTTCTCCATTTTTTGAAGTGACGACACCCAGTACGACCCGTGCTCCGCCATTTGGAATGTATTCCAATGGTTTGAAATCTCCTGAGCGTTGATCATCATATTCCAAGAAAAATCCATCCACTGTTTCTTTTGCCAATAAAGTTGGGGCGATACGGGCATAGCTTCCTTCAAACGCCCAAGTCGACTGGTAGTTCCCACGACATAGGTGTGTAGTGACGACAAGGTCTTCTGGTTTGCCTTCCAATGCGCCATTAATTACGCGAAGTGCAAGATCGATTAACTGTTCCCTCGTATATTTTCCATCTTTGAACTGGAAATCTGGAGCTGAAAGTCTGGCAATATATACATCATCCAATTGAAGATAACGTACACCTGCTTCATAAAAAGCCTTCAAAGCATGCTGATACGCTTTGATGATATCATTAGCATAGTCTTCAATATCAGGGTAGATGTCTTCATTATGAATGCCTACAGCAAATAATTGATTTGGGCTGGGAATGGTTTGCTTGGCAACGGCGCGTCCGTTCACGATTTTGTTCAATTCAATGAAATCGCGAATGAAGGGATGTTCAGGATTGAATGAAACCTTCCCGGTATTGCGAACGTTATATCTCTCTGTTTCCACACCATCGAATGTGAGACCTTTTTCAGTCACATATCCCTCGATGCCATTTAAATGTTCGAGGAAGTCAAAGTGCCACCATGTTCGTCTGAACTCACCATCCGTCACGGCCTCTAATCCAACTTCAATTTGTTTTTCGACAATCCGATTGATTTCTTCGGTTTCAACTTCACGAAGCCGCTCTGCTGAAATGGTACCTTCCTTAAATTGCTTTCTGGCAATATGTAAACGTTCTGGTCTTAATAAACTTCCGACGTGATCGGCCCTGAATGGTGCTTTCGTTAATGTGATTGACATGTTGCATTCCTTCTTTCCTTTTAAAAATAAAAAACCTCTTCTTAAAAATAAGAAGAGGTGTTGGCAGCAAAGCTATATACTCTTCTTATCTTCAAGTTTTTACACTTCTGGAATTAGCACAGTACATGATCAGTCTGTTGCTGAGGCATCAAAGGGCCAGTCCCTCCACCTCTCTGGATAAGAGTTGTCTATTAAATTAATTATGACTATACAGATAGTTTTTATAAAGGTCAAGTATTGAAGGTGGAAGATTTTGAATATACCGATTATTAATATGGGTTGAAAAGTTAACTACATCAAGGAACCTGGCATATGCTATAACCGACGTTCTGTATGAGCGGCAGGAAGGGAATGCAAGGATGAGTACATTCAGTCCATTCAAAAATGGCATACCGATAACGGTAACTGAAGCCATGATAGAGAAAATCTTAAGAATGAAATCATATGGTCAGGATATTAAAGTCGAGATTACGCCAAAGCATATAGTGCTTTCCGGAACGATGGAAGTGAAAAAAATGATGTTTAAGAAAAACGTAGCTTTTCGGATTACATTAAAACCGGTTCATGTGGAAAAAAGAACGATTGTATTTGAATTAGTGGAAATGGAACCAATTGACAGGGATTTCATCAACCAAAGGATATTTAACAGACCTCCATTTTTTGAATTTGAAAAAAGAACGATCAAAATGAATGTTAATGCTTGGAGCATCGTGAGAAAAATTCCCGTTGGCACAATTAAATCGTATGAACTCGTCGAAGGTGCATTGAAAATGAAAATTACTTTATGATGGAGTTTACATACATTCTTAGCCGAAAACTATAAAGGGAGTGACAGGTATGATAGTGTTATGGTGACATTGGTCATGAAAAAAATGTGTTTGATAAATCAAGCTCTTTAAAATATACTAAATGACTTGAAGTTTTGAGTTTTTCTGGGAATGAGGAGGATAATGATGGATCAGAAGATTTTGCCTGCTTCAGCAAGCATGAAGGATTTCGAAAGATTTTTAGAAAGTTCCTATGAAATAGGTGTGTTTCTTGATTTGCATATATCACAATTGAAAAACGTAAGTATGATGGCAAAGCAGCATAATAAGAAAATGATTTATCATGTCGATTTGATCCATGGCATAAGAAGTGATGAGTACGCGACAGAATTCATTTGTCAGGAATATAATCCATATGGGCTGATTTCAACTAAATCAAACGTTATATTGAAGGCGAAGCAAAAGGGAGTCATTGCCATCCAGCGAATCTTTTTAATAGATTCACATGCGCTTGAGAAAAGTTATAAGCTGGTGCAGAAAACCAAGCCGGATTATATCGAAGTATTGCCGGGCGCTATGCCATGGATGATAAAAGAAGTGAAGGAACGATTGCAGACACCGATTTTTGCAGGCGGCCTCATACGTACTTCGGATGAAGTCATGAACGCCCTTGATGCTGGAGCGTCGTCAATCACCACTTCCAAAACTGAATTATGGGATATCGTTTAATAGGGGAAATTAAAAAAAATCACAGAAAAATAGATTAATTTTTTACAAAATATTGACAGCGTTTTCATTACCTAGTATATTTTATTGTACAAGTTAATATATGTGACGGAGACTAGGAGATTCACAACAGATCTATTCATAATTTATTTTATGAAGATAGTTCTGCTGTGGATCTCCTTTTATTTGTTGGCATGGTTTAAAAATTTATCAGGGGAGGGGTTTTATTCATGACTCCATTTTGGGGAGAAGTGTTAGGTACGATGATATTAGTTTTATTCGGAGCAGGCATTGGGGCTGGTTCATCCTTAAAGGGTTCCTATGCAAAAGATGCCGGCTGGATCGTTATCACGATTGCATGGGGATTGGCTGTTACGATGGGTGTTTTTGCAGTGGGGTCCATAAGCGGGGCGCATTTAAACCCGGCAGTCACAGTAGGGTTTGCGATTATTGGGGAATTTCCTTGGAGTGATGTGCCCGGTTACATCGTTGCCCAAATGATTGGCGCAATCCTTGGAGCAACTCTAGTATTCCTGCATTATTTGCCACACTGGAAAGCTACTGATGATCCAGGAGCGAAGCTTGGTGTGTTCGCGACTTCACCTGCGATCCCGCATACATTTTCAAATCTATTAAGTGAGATGATTGGAACTTTCATCCTTATTCTTGGTTTATTATTTATAGGTGCCAATAATTTTACAGAGGGACTAAATCCATTCGCAGTCGGGTTATTGATTGTCGTGATCGGGATGTCTCTTGGGGGAACGACAGGATATGCGATTAACCCGGCACGCGATCTGGGGCCGCGCATCGCTCACTTTTTGCTGCCGATCCCGGGTAAAGGCAATTCCAATTGGGGCTATTCATGGATTCCGGTCGTTGGACCGATTATTGGGGGTTCACTTGGTGCCGTTTGTTATAAAGCATTCTTTATGGGAGAAATAACAGCAGGATTTTGGTCTGTTTTGGGTGCAAGCCTGGTACTATTGATATTAGCCTATGCATTTGGTAAAAAACAGTCACATGAATTGGAAAGCAGAAATATTGCCAGTTAATTAAAAGGAGGGGCATACACATTGGAAAAATACATTTTATCATTAGATCAAGGAACAACGAGTTCGCGGGCGATTTTATTTAACGAAAAGGGGGAAATCGTCCATTCCTCCCAAAAGGAATTCACGCAGCATTTCCCTAAACCAGGCTGGGTCGAGCATAACGCCAATGAGATTTGGGGATCGATCCTGGCGGTGATTGCCGGTGTACTATCTGAATCCGGTGTAAAGCCAGAGCAAATTGCCGGGATCGGGATCACCAATCAGCGTGAAACGGCAGTCGTTTGGGATAAGGAAACAGGTACCCCTGTCTATAATGCGATTGTATGGCAGTCCAGGCAAACAAGTGAAATCTGTGATGATTTGAAGGAAAAGGGACTTAATGATCTATTCCGGGATAAAACGGGATTGTTGATAGATGCTTATTTTTCCGGAACGAAAGTGAAATGGATCCTCGATAATGTGGAAGGGGCCCGGCAAAAGGCGGATGAAGGCAAGCTGTTATTCGGTACCATCGATACCTGGCTGATCTGGAAGCTATCAGGAGGCAAGGCCCATGTAACGGACTATTCCAATGCATCCCGGACATTGATGTACAATATCCATGAACTGAAATGGGATGAAGAACTGCTCGATATATTGACTGTACCAAAATCAATGCTGCCGGAAGTGAGGCCTTCCTCTGAGGAGTATGCACGTACGATCGAATATCATTTCTTCGGCCAATCGATTCCAATCGCCGGGGCAGCCGGTGATCAGCAGGCAGCATTATTCGGCCAAGCCTGCTTTAATGAAGGAATGGCTAAAAACACGTATGGAACAGGCTGTTTCATGCTCATGAATACAGGAGCCAAGGCTGTCAGTTCCGAACACGGACTATTGACGACCCTTGCCTGGGGACTGAATGGGAAGGTCGAATATGCACTGGAAGGCAGTATATTCGTAGCGGGCTCCGCAATCCAATGGCTGCGCGATGGCCTGCGGATGCTTCATGATGCCAAGGACAGCGAAGCCTATGCAAAACGGGTGGAAAGTACCGATGGAGTATATGTGGTACCGGCTTTTGTAGGACTTGGAACTCCATATTGGGACAGCGAAGTGCGAGGAGCCGTTTTTGGTTTGACGCGCGGCACATCCAAAGAACATTTCATTCGTGCCACACTTGAATCACTGGCATATCAAACGAAGGATGTCCTTGATGCAATGGAGGCGGATTCAGGAATCGAGCTCCAGACATTAAGAGTGGATGGCGGGGCAGTCAAGAATGACTTCCTGATGCAATTCCAAAGCGACTTATTACGGGTGCCCGTCGAGAGGCCGACCATAAACGAAACTACAGCATTAGGAGCTGCATACTTAGCAGGCCTTGCTGTCGGGTATTGGAAGGATCAAGAAGAAATCTCCCGGCAATGGGCGGTAGACAAAACCTTTAAACACTCCATGGAAGAGCAAAATAGTGAAAAATTATATGAAGGCTGGAAAAAAGCTGTACATGCCGCTATGGCATTTAAATAAAAAACAAGATGTATTCTTTCTCAAACGAGCTGGAGTATGCTATAATGAAATCAAGTTAATAACTCGGCCGGAGAACAGGAGAGACCATGAATGCGTTATCGTTAATTCGATAATGTCATTTATGGTCTCTTTTTTTGTTTTTAATGGCAGATTAGGGATATTAATATCTATATAAACTATGCGAACAAATGAACCAATTGAATATAATGACCAAACTCACGAGTAAACCGTGTGAATTCACGAGTAAAGCGATCGAATTCACGAGTAAACCGTGTGAATTCACGAGTAAATGTGTAAAATTCAAGAAAAAAAATAGAATGCAATACTTAAAGGAGGAGTCAGGCATGAGGTTTTCAAATATATATCGCGAAGAAACGATCGAACTTCTGAAAAAAGAGAAATATGATGTGGTTGTCATTGGCGGGGGAATTACCGGTGCAGGGATCGCCCTGGATGCAACGACCCGTGGAATGAAAGTGGCTTTGGTTGAAATGCAGGACTTTGCAGCAGGTACTTCAAGCCGCTCGACAAAACTTGTTCATGGCGGATTGCGGTATTTGAAGCAATTTGAAATAAAAATGGTTGCCGAGGTTGGTAAAGAGCGGGAAATCGTTTATGAAAATGGACCGCATGTTACCACGCCGGAATGGATGCTGTTACCGATGCACAAAGGTGGCACCTTCGGGAAATTCAGTACCTCCATTGGCCTTCGGGTATATGATTTCCTTGCGGGGGTTAAAAAAGCTGAACGCAGGAAAATACTTTCGGCGGAGGAAACACTAAAACGGGAGCCGCTCGTTAAGAAAGAGGGACTGAAGGGCGGAGGCTACTATGTTGAATACCGGACAGATGATGCACGTCTGACGATTGAAGTGATGAAGGCGGCTGTCGATAAAGGTACAACACCGATAAATTATACAAAAGTGGAAAAATTGTTATATGACAATGGAAAGGTGAACGGCGTCCAAGTTGCCGATTTGCTTTCAGGTGATTCATATGAAATATACGCAGACAAAGTTATTAATGCAGCAGGTCCATGGGTCGATTCCATTCGTGAGAAGGACCAATCGAAAAAAGGGAAAACGCTGAAGTTATCCAAGGGTGTTCATGTGGTCATCGACCAATCGAAATTCCCGTTGAAGCAGGCGCTTTATTTTGATACGCCTGATGGCCGGATGATTTTTGCCATTCCGAGAGCCGGTAAAGCTTATGTAGGGACTACGGACACTTTTTATGATGGTGATCCTGCAGTGCCGACCGTTACTTCCGAAGACCGTGCCTATTTATTAAAGTCGATACATTATATGTTTCCAGAAGTGAACATTACGGGTGATGATATTGAATCAAGCTGGGCTGGAGTGAGGCCGTTGATTCTTGAAGAAGGGAAAGATCCTTCCGAAATATCAAGGAAAGATGAAATTTGGGAGTCCGATTCGGGCCTTATCACGATTGCGGGAGGGAAATTGACCGGTTATCGCAAAATGGCAAAAACGACGGTCGACCTTTTGGCAGGGAAGCTTGCCCAGCAATCCAATAAAACTTACCCAGCCAGCAGTACTAAAGGAATGCCGATTTCTGGTGGGGATGTCGGGGGATCAAGCAACTTCTCCGATTATATCAAGCAACATATTCAAATGGGAGTTGACTCAGGGCTTGCAGTTAAGGACTCCGAAGAAATATTGGCCATGTACGGGTCCAACGCACCTGTGATATTCGATATCGCAAAAAGCGAAGGAGACGGAGGAGCAAGCAGTGGCCTTCCAAAGAAATTGTTCGTACAGCTAAAATACGCACTAGATCATGAAATGGCCGCAACTCCAGTGGATTTCTTCTTCCGCAGGACGGGGACGCTATTATTCGATATCGATTTAGTCCAAACGCATAAACATGGAGTGATCGATTATATGGCTGGATATTTTGGATGGACGGAATCAACAAAAATGGAGAGGACCAATCAATTGGAACAGGAAATATCGGGTGCGATTGGAGTATCTTGACCTATATGCAAAAACATGACGCCGGCGGAATCGCTGGTGTTTTTTTCATGGCCCATTTCTTCTTTCGCTCATCATCCTGGAGGCACTCCGCAAAGTGGAAGGACTATTGAAACTCTTGGTCTTAGCAAACTATCGAAAGAGGAAATCATGGATTTCGTTCTTACTGGGACGCATAAAGTGAGTCCAGTAAAATCGTAACAAAGGAAAGAAACTGTTACCCTATAAAAAAATAATAGAAGAAACATGTATAAGGAGAGAGGAAAACGGCAGACCTAGCCGCGTTTCTTCTCTCCTTAGCTTGTTGAATCTCCCGAACTCAAAAACCGGGGACGCTCTTTAAGATCTCTGCTTTATAAGCTGTAAATCGATGTATAGTTGCATTCTTGAATGAAAGTCATCAAAATCGATTGAGGTGAGATCGGTTATTTGATTCAATCTATATTTCAACGTGTTGGTATGAATGTATAGCTGTTCAGCTGTCGGTTTAATCCTGCAATTGTTAAACAGATATATTTCCAGTGTTTGAAGGAGTTTGGTTTGGCTTTCCTGGTCCTTCTTTTGAAGAATCTCTAAATCCGTATTGATATAATTCGTTTTAGTATGATGGTTGGAGATCATTTCGAGGTAACGGAAAATCCCAAGCTTGCTATATTGGAAGGGAAGCTGTTCAGGTTCACCGATGAACTTGGCTGCGTTGATCACTTCCAGAGCTTCGAGATAGGATTTTCTTAATTGAAGAATGGAAGAGTACTCATTTCCGATTCCCGGGAATACCTTTTTGTCATTGAATTGGGAAAGAACGGTGTTCGTTAAATCATTGGCGCTATCGGTAAGCAGGTCTTTCCCTTTTCCGTTACTGCCAATCAAGACGATGATCTTCAATTGGTTTGTGAATACATGTGTAAAATGATTCAATGCATTGGCGAATAGACTGACTGTATCCGATAATTCATCGAAATGTTCCGCATCGGATTGAGCGATGGTAAAGACATTGACAAGGAAAGTTTCCGGAATGAGAAGACTCATATTGGCGGCTTCCCATTTTATTTGATTTTCCGTTTGATAGACTTCGTCAATGACCTTTTGATAAAACTCATTTTTTTCTTCATCTTTTTTCATGTTTATCTGTTTTTTCTGATAAAGGAGCTTGCCGATATGATGGGAAACTTCATGTAAAAATTCCAAATCGGAATCAGTCATCATTTCCGTTTCTTGGACCCAAATGAATCCGAAGACCTGTCCTTTGTGAACGGCGCTCACAACGACTCTTTGATTTAATCCGATTTCCTCGATTTGTTTCACCCTGAATGGATGCTCCACGGTTTTAAGCTGTTCGACAATGCCCTCATCCATGAATTTTTCCAGAATTGGAATCGGCCAATGCTTTGTGAAGATGGTTTGCCGATTGGCTTGGTCGAAGTGTTCGATATAATATGAACTATATGCCAGCAATAAAAATTGATCATTTTCGATGACGACTGGTTTTTTTAAATAAGTGCTGACCATATCCGTTATATCGTTGATGTTTGTGAGAGTCAGGATTTTTTCTAATGACATATATGGCCCCCTGTAGATTTTTGAAGTGTATGACAACTTAGTATAATAATACTTTTAAAGTTATGATGTGTATAGGGGCAAGAACAAAGAAGGAACGGTATATGTAAAAATACCGTTCCTTTTAAGGGGATTTATTATTGTTTTAGTGTTCTTTCGAATTCTTCGAATTGATCTTCTACTTCTTTTGATGGTTTCGCTGTTAGAAGACTGACCAGGACGATGGCAATCAAGCTTGCGCCAAAACCAGGAATCATTTCATAAAGTGTATCGGATAATCCGGCCATGGACCAGAAGATTACAGTAGCGGCACCAACGACCATCCCTGCTAATGCTCCCCATCTTGTCATCCGTTTCCAGCAGAGGCTTAGTAAGACCAATGGACCGAATGAAGAACCGAATCCAGCCCAAGCATACCCGACAAGTCCAAGAATCGTGTCATTTTTCTCCCAAGAGAGAATGAGAGCGATGATTGAAATGATCAGTACAGAAAGCCTGCCGAGGAAAACAAGTTCTTTATCTGAAGCGGAACGACGGAAGAAGGTTTTGTAGATATCCTCCGTTAAAGAGCTGGCTGTAACCAAAAGCTGCGAAGAAATCGTGCTCATGACGGCTGCCAGTATTGCTGAAATCAAGAAACCAGTAATGAATGGGTGGAATAGTATTTCCCCTAACTCTATGAAAATCGTTTCAGGATCAGCTAACTTCAGGTTGTTCTGGGAATAATACGTGATTCCGATGAATCCTGTCAACATCGCACCGACACTGGAGAAAATCATCCAGCCCATCCCGATATTACGGGCTTTCTTGATTTCCTTAACAGAACTGATCGCCATAAAGCGGACAATGATATGAGGCTGTCCGAAGTAACCCAGTCCCCATGCAAACAATGAGATGATTCCTAAAAAGCTCGTTCCTGTGAAAATGTTCAATAGAGCTGGATCAATGGAACGTGGCGTGTCGATCGAAGGACCGAAACCGCCAACATGGAAAAGGGTGACAATCGGTACAAGAACCAAGGCGACGACCATGATGATTCCTTGAACAAAGTCTGTCCAGCTTACTGCCAGGAATCCGCCGAATAAAGTATAGGCGACGACGACACCTGTCAAGATCCATAGACCTGAGTGGTAATCAAGGCCAAATGTACTTTGGAATAAGACTCCGCCGGATACCATTCCGGAAGAAACGTAAAAGGTGAAGAATATCAGGATAACCAATGCCGAAATGAGCCTTAAGATCCGTGAGCCCTCGCCAAAGCGATTTTCCAGGAAAGCGGGGATCGTAATGGAGTTATTGGCGACTTCCGTATAAGTTCTCAATCTTGGTGCAACATACAGCCAGTTCGCATAGGCTCCTAACGTGAGACCGATTACAATCCAGATGGAACTTAGTCCTGTTGCGAACATGGCACCAGGCATACCCATTAAAAGCCAGCCGCTCATATCCGCGGCACCGGCGCTTAATGCAGTGACAGCAGGTCCAAGACCCCGGTCGCCCAGCATATAATCATTTAAATTGGAAGTCCTTTTGTAAGCGAAGTAACCGATTAAAAGCATGCCAGCCATGTAAATGCTGATCGAAATTATTAATGCGTAATCCATAAAAGACTCCCTTCAGGTTGAAATAAGTAATTTTTTGTTTTAAAAGAGGAAGCAACCTAGTTGTCACTTCCTCCATTTAACCTCATTTTGGTTTCCGTATCCATGATGGGAGATACATAACCATAGTGTGTTTCAAATCATCTTCAAATTGCTTAATCGAACATTATCAGAATGTTTCGGATGTTGTTTTGGCTTGCATATGAAGTTGCAAGTAGTCCGGTCCGCCTGCCTTGGAATCAGTTCCAGACATGTTGAACCCGCCGAATGGCTGATAACCTACGATTGCGCCAGTACAGCCGCGGTTGAAATACAAGTTCCCTACATGGAATTCTTCGCGTGCTTTTTCCATGTTAAGGCGATTTGTCGTAATGACAGCCCCAGTCAAACCATATTCAGTGTTATTGGCAATCTCAAGAGCTTCGTTAAAGTCCTTCGCTTTTGTGAAGGCAACAACTGGTCCGAAGATTTCTTCTTGCATCAAGCGGGCTTGCGGATCGACATCAGCAACGATTGTCGGCTGAACGAAGTAGCCTTTAGAGCTATCTCCTTCTCCTCCAGTCAGAATGCGTCCTTCTTGGTTCCCGATTTCAATATAGCTCATGATTTTGTCAAAAGCAGCTTGATCGATAACTGGTCCCATGAAATGATTTTCTACAGGATTACCAACTGTTAGTTGTTTTGTTAATTCAACAGCGCGATCTAATACTTGATCGTATACGTCTTCCACGATGACAGCACGGGAGCAAGCAGAACATTTTTGTCCCGAGAAGCCAAATGCAGATTTCACGATCGATTGAGCGGCCAATTCAAGATCTGCCTCTTTGTCGACGACGATCGTATCTTTTCCGCCCATTTCGGCAATGACACGCTTCAGCCAAATTTGGCCTTCGTTCACTTCAGAAGCACGTTTGTAAATGCGCAGACCTACATCACGTGAACCTGTGAAGGAAATGAAACGTGTTTTAGGATGATCAACCAGGTAGTCGCCCACCTCGGCTCCGCTTCCTGGAACGAAATTCAATACACCTGCTGGAAGGCCGGCTTCAAGCATCACTTCAACGAATTTCGCAGCAACGATAGGAGTAGTCGAAGCTGGTTTCAACAGGATTGTGTTACCAGTAACGATAGCGGCAACAGCTGTACCTGCCATGATTGCAAATGGGAAGTTCCAAGGAGAAATGATGATGCCTACCCCTAATGGAATGTAATCATAGCGGTTAAATTCACCCGGACGGCTTTGAACAGGCACACCATCTTTAAGCGTCAGCATTTGACGGGCATAGAATTCAAGGAAATCGATTGCTTCCGCTGTATCCGCATCAGCCTCATTCCAAGGTTTTCCCGCTTCTTTCGTCAATAACGCAGAGAACTCATGCTTGCGTCTGCGAATGATGGCAGCCGCTTTGAACAAAACGTCAGCACGGATTTCCGGCTTCACTTTTTTCCAGCTTTCAAAAGCGGTTACAGCTTCCTGCATGGCTTTTTCAGCAAGATCTCTGTTCGCTTTCGATACTCGGCCGATGACCTCTTGCTTATCTGCAGGATTATATGAAACGATTTTCTCATCAGTCGTCACTTTCTCTGCCCCGATATAGAGAGGGTAGTCTTGCCCTAAGTAGCCTTCAACAGTTTGAAGTGCTTCCTGATATGCTTTTTTATTTTCCTCGTTTGTAAAATCAACAAATGGTTCGTGTTTATATGAAATCATTGATAATCACACCTTTTAATAGAATTTTTGTAGCATTAGTAATGTTGAATGTATATTTAGCCTCTGACCATCCCTTTGAAGGCAAAGGCAATATTGGATGGCCTTTCTGCAAGCCTTCTCATGAAGTATCCATACCAATCCAGACCATATGGTACATAGACGCGCATTTTGTAACCTTGCTTGACCAATTCGTATTGAGTTTTGTTTCTCATGCCATAAAGCATTTGAAATTCGAATTGTGTATTCGGGATGTCGAACTTCTTAGCCAGCTCTTTTGTATATTCGATGATTTTGTCATCATGTGAGGCAATGGCCGTATAATTTCCGTTAAGAAGACTTTGCTTAATCAACTTTTTATAGTTTTCGTCTACATCATTCTTTTCGGGAAAAGCCACCTCGGCAGATTCCTTGTAGGCACCCTTTACGAGACGCAGGAATGGCTTATATTGGCCAAGGTCCTCCAAATCTTTCTCTGTGCGGAATAAATATGCTTGTAGAACAGTACTTATGCAGCTGTATTTTTCTTTGAACTGTCTAAAGATATCGATAGTTGCCTGACAGCGAACTTCATCTTCCATATCGATCGTGACCATGACTTTATGTTTTTCGGCTGTATCAAGAATTTTCGTCATATTCTCAATCACGAGTTTATGATCGATATCAAGTCCCAGAGAAGTCATCTTCAGAGAAACCTGTGAATCAAGTTTTTCCCTGCTGATCATTTCGATGGTTTCGATGCATTCTGCCGTCCGTTCCTGAGTCACTTCCTTAGAATCAACGAATTCCCCAAGATGGTCTACTGTAACCGACAAGCCGCTATTGTTAAGTTGTTTAATGAATTTAATGGAACTTTGGAAATCAGTTCCCCCAATGATCTTTCCAGCAGCGAAATTTCCTCCGCTTTTTTTAGCAATATTATTAAGCAGATTATTTTTAGATAAAAATAAGAAAAAGTCCCTTGTAATGGCTTCCATATAAAGCGCACCCCCTAAGAAGATGTATTTCAATAAATTAAGCTTACGGTTTTTCGACAAAATTCTCAATGTTCTAAAAAAACAATAATTCTGTCATTTGTTTGTCGGTTTTGGACAAATGAAAAGGTTTACATTGTTTCTTGTTTGTTCGGATTAAACGAAGGTTTATATTTTAACTTAAAGAGAAACGCTAGAGGTAGAGCCTTTATTAGTAAGCAATGATGTGAATGACATCAATAAATACGTTTAAAAGTGGAACCTCGACCATAATCATCCAATGCGTTATAATGAACCTTATTTAACAGAATGGGACAAAGGCCAAGAAAAAACGATAAATGTCAGAAATAAAATGGATGTAAAACCGTAAAATTAAGTCGCATCGGCAAGCCGGGGAGGATAAGGAATGATGGATGCTGTACTTGAAGAACTTAGAGAAACATCAGGATTGATAATAGGATTAATCTTGGCCCTGGTAATAATGGGTCTGATCGGTTATGCCCTTACGAATGTACATGAATCGATCGTGTCACCTGTGGTTCAGTTCATAAAGAAAATGGTTAGTCGAAAATAGCTTAAGCGGAATACATAACCTTTTGTCCCTAATCGATAACAAGCCGTTGTTTAAAGAAATCGCTGCAGGGCTTGTTTAAAAGGGACAAAAGAACCGCAAGATATACATATCATCTGAAAACCCCCGCTCCTAATGGAAGTGGGGGTTTTCAGACTGTAGACAAATTCGGAAGAAAAGAGAGAGTGTCTATTTTTATCTAAAAATTACAGTTGATTTCAGAAATCCGCTCCCTTTCTGCCGACTGTCTGCTAAGCCTCATCAAAGCAAGCGTCTGTGGGGTCTCGGCTGGCCAGTTATTCGGCAGGATTGTCGCAAATTTCTTCAATCTAATAGGTTTCAGCCGTATAAAAAAATAAAAAATATAACCGAAGAAATCATGGTAATAATTCCTCGGCAAAAGCGTGCAAAGGATTCGGGACCATTCCGAACCCTATTTATTGAAAAACTGAAAACCCCTGCTCCTAATGGAAATGGGGAATTTTAATTTTCAAATTCGGGGGATGTTGTTGAATCTCATTTAAATCTTTTTTACCTAATAATTTCTTCCACGGAAACTCTACGGACATAAGTGAACTTTGAAAAGTTGGGGGAAGATGGACACAGTATCAGGCAATGATTTCTTTTTAGGTGACTTCAAAGTGGGGGGACGCTTGGATTATGGGTGCATGGATAAGGAGGGCATGAACAAGAATTGAACAAATACATTTAGCCCCGGCCATTACGCTAGGGCCCTTTTTGTTTACAAATCAAAGTAGTCATCTGCCTTTGCGCCAGCATCTATGCTTCGAACCGCCTTCATGATTTTCTTTAAAACCCCGGCTGACGGTACATACTTAGGATCGCTGCAAACTCTGCTAATCGTATTACGTGAGATTCCTGACGCACTTACAAACTCCTCTTGAGTATATCCGTGCTTATCGATTAATTTACCGACCTTGCTCCGCAGCTTTCTCTTCCCGAATCTAAACATTTTGATTACCTCCTAGAATTATTTACTAGCAGTCTAGTCAAACTATCACAAAAATATACGCATAGTTTCGCAAATATTTGGTAATACAAACGGTTGGTCGGAACAAACGATATTTGAAAAGCGGTTCTTGTGGAAAAGTTATGACAGATTGTATGATGAAGCTCTAAGTTCTTTGAATTTATTTCCATTTACATTATAATAATAAAAGGGTATTTGTAAGCGAACACAGACTGGATAAGGTAAGTAAATGGTTAATTCATATGTTACTTAGGAGGGAATCATGGGAAGATTAGTTCATTTCGAAATTCATGTGAATGACATGGAACGGGCAAAGAAGTTTTATGGAGAGGTATTCGGATGGTCATTTCAAGATTGGAGTGATTATGCAGGTATGCCTTACTTTGGAGCAGTAACTGGCGATGAGAATGAACCTGGGATCAATGGTGCTTTGATGCAGCGTCAAAGTGCTCCGCCGGAAACAAACCAAGCTTTAAATGCATTTGCTTGTACAATGGGTGTGGAAAATTACGATTTAACGGAAGCTAAAATTATTGAGAATGGCGGCAATGTCGCAATGCCTAAATATGCCCTGCCTGGTATGGCGTGGCAAGGATACTATATTGATACCGAAGGCAATTTATTCGGAATTCATCAACCCGATGTGAATGCAAAATAGATTTGATAATAGGTGAATTAAAACATGAAATTACAAGACACGGCAGGCATGCTTGAAAGTCTACGCAATATCTGTCTTGCATTGCCCGAAGCTGCTGAATATATTGATGGTTTCGGTCACAATACTTTTAAAATCAATGGAAAATCCTTCGTGATTTCAGGTGAAAGCGAGAAAGGATTCAGCTTGTCGTTCAAGTCAGATCGAGAAACTCAAGAATTATTGCTACAGAAAGAGAATTTTTTCAAAACCCCATATATAGGTCATCACGGTTGGGTTTCTATTCAAAATCCGGATAGGGAAGACTGGGATGAATTGACCTATCTAATTAAAGAAGCCTATTTACGTGCGGCACCGAAGCGTTTGGTTAAGAAATGGAATGAGTTGCATAAAAAGTGAAGAAAGGCGGACGATCTGCCTTTCTTTATTTTTTAGGTTCTTTTATCAGCTTTACAGGTACTGATAGACAAAAAATGTCCTCATCTATACACATAAAGTTTAAAGAAAAAAGCTCCTATTCTATTGGACCGGCCAAGAGAGTCTGTGTAAAAGAGACTCCGGCATTTCAAAAATATAAAGAGGCATTGTTGTCTCTCATCAGAAGAAAGTTTAAAATTAATTTCAGTTTTTTTACAAAAGATTGATGGCTATCTTCGTGTATCATGAAATAAGCAGCTATCTTCAAAAATCGCGAGTATCAATCAGGTTTGATTGACGGAAAGGTGGTGTATGGTTGAAGTGAATGTTGAATCTTTTTTTTCTGAAAACATTAAAGCGGCACTTAAGAATGATCCGCCCGGTGCATGGATGCCAGATCTGCCAGATGGTTGCATTCGCTTGAGTTCAGGCTATCCTGATCCTGCTCTTGTTCCTGCTGAGGAGCTCAAGGCAGCTGTAGCCAGACTTCTTGATGAGGAGCAGGATTTGCCGCTCCATTATATCGGAAGTCCGAGAATTGCAAGACTAAAGCATCAAATCCAGAATAGATTGGGAGAGCGTGGAATTTGCATTTTGGAAGATCAGCTTTTGATTACATCAGGAGCTTGCCAGGGGATTGATCTTATTGCCCGCGTCCTTCTTGATGATAAAGCGGTCGTAGCGGTAGAGTCTCCCACCTATATGGAGGCTTTAGAGATTTTTCAAAACTATACGAAGCAGATTATTAGTATACCTATAGATGAACAAGGACTCCAAACGTACCGATTAAAAGAAATGCTGGATGAAAGGAAACGTACAGGTCTAACCCTCCCGCGTTTTCTATATACAATCCCAACCTTTCAAAATCCAACTGGGACGACTATGACAATTGAGCGCCGGAAGCATTTATTGGAGCTTTCCATCGAGTTTGATTTCCTCATAATAGAGGATGATGCATACGGAGAATTATCCTTCGATAAAAATCCGGTGCCAATAAAATCTTTGGATAAATGCGGACGAGTCCTCCAAGTTGGGTCATTATCCAAGGTTGTTGCTCCAGGAATGCGGATTGGATGGATAGCAGGAGAAAGTGAATTCATTAAGGCTTTAGAGTGGTTTAAAAAAGATTTAGACCATCCATTTGCTCAAAGTACAATGGCTGTATACTTAGAAAATACCGATTTTGAAAAACGGCTCGACCTTCTAAAAGATGTGTATCGTTCAAAATGTACTGCGTTAATCCGTGCGATGGAACAATTTCTTCCAGAATCTGTTTCCTGGTATGTACCAGATGGTGGTTACTTTGTATGGTTGAGAGTTCCAGGTGTTGATACTTCGCATCTATTATCACAGGCACTAGCTGAGGGTGTTTCATATGTTCCAGGGAAATACTTTTTCTTGGATCAAAACGATGGAACCGAGTTTCTCCGGCTCTCGTTCAGTTATGCCAATGAGAAAGAAATAAATGAGGGAATTCGAAGACTAGGACAGCTTATCGCATCTTTTTTTCATAGATTGTCCTGAAGGATTCTTAGTTAGTTAATCATTGCAATGGTTAACACTCCACGCTATTTCGAAGCTTTTTTTATTGAATTTGAATGCGCCTGCTTCCGTAAAGGAGGTAGGTGCATTTTGTTAATAAAAGGATTCATTAACTCCGTCGCGATGTATTTCCAAACATGCAAGAAGAAGTGGCTTTATCCGCTCGTTTATTTTCTTGTAAGCCAAAGAAAAAAACCCTTGCTACGCAAGGGTTTTCGGATATGGAGCATAGCGGGATCGAACCGCTGACCTCTACGCTGCCAGTTATCATCTATTACGAAATTAAGCGTCAAGTCTTTCGAAAGTCACACGTCTATTTATATCGTTAGGAACTGTTAGCCGCAATAGTATGGTGCTTCTATCTCCGATTTATTTGCAACGAAATGACCAATGACCCAATTATTCGCCCTCGAAATCAGTTACACCCCAAGTTTGGTCATAATCATATCCGTTGAAGTAGATATCCAAATCGTGAAACAATCGGTGAAGTTGAACCATTGCGTCACGATTATCTTCTTTGAATACGACGTTCGCATATTCTTCGATTTTCTTGAAGTCCGCCGTTATTTCTTTGTTCTTCACTTTTGCACCCTTCAACGCTTGAAGCACGTCTTCGGCATTCGCTCGTTGTGACCTATATTCCGCCGAATTAACGCCACCATAACCAAGCGTATCGTTCAAGAATGAATGAGTATCCGCAATGAACGTGTGACCGTCCCCGCCGTCCGCCAATGTTACAACGTCCATTGCAATCGGTGTGTTCACGACTTCTTGGTCAACGTCTTGGGGGATGTCCCCTTCGTCCGCTGCCGCTGTTTCATGTTTCTTTTCGATCGCTTTATAATCATTGACGTTTTCTAATACTGCGAAAGTTCCCCAAGTACCCAATCCGACAACAATTGCAATCCCTATTATCCAACCGAGAATTTTTTTCCCTTTCATGCAAATCGCCCCTATGTAATTTCCTTTTTTAACCGTAATATAAATAGATTCATATTTTAAGGAATATTCAAAAAATAAAAAACGGGCCAAACCGTCATGAATTGATTCTTTCATCCTTATATGCGACTAACTTTTCGATAATGGTTTCGACGTTGAATCCAGATACTTCGTTGCTTGGCTTTTCGGATCAAGCGATTCTTCCAGTGGGAAATCTAATTTAGACAATACCATTAAAGCATTGTATTGATCAATTCGGTCAATCGGCGTACCCGTATCGAAACCAAACGGTTCAAGGTTGGCGGCTTCCCCTTCATTCATTAGTCGGATATGTGCTTCGATTCCTTGAACAGGTAGTCGGTCGTACAAATACTCCGTGATTATCCGATTCTCCTTTCGATTGATTAGTTTCTTCTATACGATTATTTATCGTAAAGAAAAGACGTGTTATCGGTTTGTTGGTATAGCTGTAATTCATTCAAGTCAACGAAACAAGTCAACGAAAACGAAAAACGCCACGAACGTTGTCGTGACGTTGATTTCGTATAAAGTATGGAGCATAGCGGGATCGAACCGCTGACCTCTACGCTGCCAGCGTAGCGCTCTCCCAGCTGAGCTAATGCCCCGAATTGAGGTACAATAATTATTTTATCGGATTTTGGTGAAAAGTCAATATTAAATATGAGATTTTTGTAAAAATGATAAAAAAACCGTTTGAGGGCAGTCAAACGGATCAGACTATAGACTTGATGAATCGAGTTAACCTACAGTTTTTTTTGTTTATACGATAGAGACCTGCCGCAAAATGTATTCATTACACCAATGAAATCGAAAGTAGGAGGGTGGTTCTTTTCATTGGCTTTTTCAACATTAGAGATGCAGCCAGCTATCATTAAAGGCAAAAAATCATTACCACTAAATAATAATTGAATTTGATCTTGTTAATCCATCTCTGAGTTTATTTTTTCATCAGATCAAAAATATCAAGGGCGTTTATGTGTTCTATTTTCTAATTTATACAATTTTTTGGGCCACTTTTCTGCGTTCCTGATTCCTTGTTCTTGCGCTTATTCCTCAAAAATCTTTTTTTTCAATACATACCAGACATTATTGACGCCTTGCCCATTTATATCACCTGCCTGTTTATCTTTCACATAGTAATAAAGTGGATGCCCTTTATATGTTGTTTGTTTTTGTCCGTCATCTCTTATGATTGTTTTAAAGTCTTTTTTGTCGATTCCTTTATTCGAGATGATGTTATCTGCATGGAATGGCGGCCAAATTTCAAGACATTGGCCCTTGCAATTACTGACATTAGAATCATCTTTTGTGAAGTGATAAAGTGTCATTCCGTTTTGATCTGCCCCATACTTTCCTACTTCGTCAGATTCTAGTGTTTTAAGCTTATATTTTTTTTGCTTATCCTGAATTATATCCGTGATGGCATATGTTTTAGCGTCAACACGTGCAATGGAGAGATCCCGATTCAATACATAAGCCTGATCCCCGTCATGGCTAAAGACAATTGCTTGCCTTGGTTCTTTGAAACCCCCAATTGTTTTAACTACGCGGTGATCAGCGACATTGATCACGTCAATCGTATTATCAGCTTTGTTGCTTGCGAAGAGGAGTTTATCATCAGGCGATAGAGCCGCGCCATATGGCTCACGTCCCACTTTGATTTCACCCTTTATATTACCGTCTAGCGTATCAACTGCAGAAATGCTGTTGCGTCCGCTGTTTGCGGCATATAATGTTCCTCCATCAGCGGTAATCGAGATTCCGCGAATACTGGAGAACCCTGATATTTCACGAATGATTTTTTTTGTGGTGGCATCAACGATGGACACTTTATCTCCTTGAAAGTTCGTGACAAAGATATATTTTCCGTCTGAAGAGACTTTAATGCCTTGCCTTGGTTGGGCGAAACCTGTAATGACGTCAATGGGTTTTCGTTTTTCCAAATCGACGACCGTGACGGAATTGTGTGCTTGATTGTTCACATACATTGTCTTTCCATCCGGACTCACAGCAGTCCCGAATGCACCTGGACCAACGACAACTTCATCTTTCAAGGTGAAATTTTTAATGCTGTAAAACCGAAGTGTACCGAGCGTACTGTCTGAGACGACAAACTCTGAACCACCATCAATAAAAATGATGTTTCTCGGTGAACCGAAGCCGTCAATCTTTTTGCGCAACTTGCCTTTGGCGAGATCATAGACCAGGATGGAGTGTTCACGGCTGTCTGAGACAATCGCTAGTTGCTCATCAGGACTTACGGCAAGGGAATTGTTGGTGATGTGGGTGTCAAAGCCTGTCCCTAACACCGGGCTTTCACCTTTAGCAGAAGAAGCACCAATTACATTTGGTATAAAAACCACAAATAGTAAGGTGATAATCCATATACTTATTAACTTCATTTTTTTAAACATTACTCACCTCGAAAAAATTATTTTCTTGATAATTGTTTAAATCCCTGTCAATATCTTGCTGGTTGTCCTGCCCACCTTCCTTTGAAATGTTTAATCAAGCCGGAGTTCGTCCTTTCACTATATATAAACGTATAGAGAAGGATATCGGTTTGAATATTTTGCGAATTTAAAATATATGTATGTAGTGGACCCCTAAAATAAATAATGGATCAGGCCACAGTGAAGTCACTAACACTAGACTTTCTCACTGACCTGTCCATATATGCATGGTGTTGGATTTTGATGTTAGGGATAAAACCTGAGGATTGCGGAAGTTTCGATTGGTTTATGCAGGCAAGACTTAGCCATTAATTTAAGAGGATGCCCAATTGGAATTTGCCAAGGGTCAAAAGTGGTCTAACATAGTGGACGCGTTGAGGCACGATCTCTTAATATTGTGGGAAATTAAAAGGGGTTCGGAATGTTTAATTCCGAACCCCTTTTATCTAGTGAACTGTTTGAGGGTAGTCAAATGGTTTTTTTATCATGTATTTTCGATCTCTACCCTTTTAATCTCCTTGAGATTGGAGACGGTGTAATACACTTCCGATGTTCTGACTTTATGATCGACCAGAACTTTAAGTGTCAAAAGGTGGTTGTCATTTGCCACATCTTTGATTCTAAGGTTTTTGATAAATATTTTTTCGTCTTTGATTTTTTTCAGTACAATGGCAATGTCATCTTTATTTTGTACGACCAGCTGCAGAAAGATTTCTTTTTGCCGTAACCTCTTCGGTCCGAGCCAGGTGACAATTGCGGGCACCAATTCGACACTTATGATCAATAGGATGACGCCGGCTATTGCTTCGAGAAAAAATCCTGCTCCAACGGCGATTCCGATTCCTGCTGCTCCCCAGATGATGGCGGCTGTCGTTAATCCGGATATGCTGTTGTTGTCCCTCCGGAGGATGACGCCTGCACCGATAAAGCCGACGCCGGAAACGATCTGGGCCGCTAGACGCAAGGGGTCCATTGTGATATTTACGTCGTTGCTCCCCGGGAACTTATAAGCGGATTCCATGGAAACGATCGTTAATAAACAGCTGACGATTGAAATGACCAGGCTTGTTTTTAATCCAACGGGTTTTCGTTTCATTTCTCGCTCTAGTCCGATAATTAGTCCAAGGAGAGCTGAAATCCCCAATTTGATAAGGATTTGCAGTTCCGATTGAGGGTCGAATGTCCATTCCATTTTGTTTCACCACTTCCGAATTATTATCGAATAATAAGATCGTCTGTTGCCATATACCGGTTTTCTAAAAAAGACTACCCTAATAATTTTAACATAGTAGAATAGAGTTCAATGAAACGTAATTCCGTTGAAAGGAGGAATTTAAGTCAAATGCCAAAATTGAATCCTTATGTAGCGTTAGCGATCGGTGTGGCATCCGTATCGTTTTCGGCCATCCTTGTTAAATTGGCGACCGCTCCATCGGGTGTTATCGCCTTTTACCGTTTATTATTTACTGTTCTTCTTATGTTGCCGGTTTTCTTGGTGAAATACCGTCATGAACTTAAATTCATTAAAAAAAAGGATTGGCTGTATTCGATTGCGGCAGGAGTGTTTTTGGCTTTCCATTTTATTTTATGGTTTGAATCGCTTAATTACACATCGGTCGCGAGTTCAACTGTGCTTGTCACCCTCCAGCCTTTATTCGCTTTTGCCGGAGCCTACCTGTTTTTTAAAGAAAGGTTTTCAATGAAGGCGATATTGAGCGGCGTCATTGCGATAGCAGGCAGCCTTGTCATTAGCTGGGGTGATTTGAGAATCAGCGGTATGGCGCTTTGGGGAGATATTCTTTCGCTTATCGCATGTGCGCTGGTAACCGGTTATTTACTGTTTGGTCAAAATGTTCGCAAACGCATCTCTTCTATAACATATACTTTTGTCGTGTATGCAATCAGCGCTGTCGCATTGTTTTTATATGTGATCTTCAAAGGAGAGGCATTGGCGCCTTATCCTGCTTCCGATTGGATCAATTTCGTTTTGCTTGCCATTTTCCCGACTTTATTAGGGCATTCTTTATTCAATTGGTCACTAAAGTGGTTAAGCACTTCGACGCTTTCGATGGGAATTTTACTTGAACCGGTGGGAGCGACAATTCTGGCTTACTTCATATTAGATGAACCGATACTCTGGACGCAGGTCCTTGGAGGTACCATCATATTGGGTGGTTTGATGTTGTTCTTAAAGGATGAAAAGAAAAGCAAGGTAAATAAAGAAGCGCAAGTTCCCGTATAAAAGCAGTAAGTCTCCCGACTTACTGCTTTTATTTAATAGGGGAGAAACAAATAGGTGATCCGTGTAAAAATCAAAGCAAAAGTAAAGCTGAATAAAAACGTCGTACCATTCACCTTGCCTTTTTCTCTGCTGAACTTGATGGCTTCATAAAAAGCGGTACTGAATAAATAAAGGGCCATACAGTAAGAAATGAGTAATCCGATTAATGCGAGATTCATTGCTTCACCTCATGGAAAAAAGATATCTATATATGTCTATTTGTGTTTCTTTGGAAATATGCTTCGTTTAATCATAATACATGAGCTTGGCCCGGAAACAGGGAATGGGTGTGATGATGATGTAAAGAATATATAGAAGGGAATAGGTGAAAATGTTTTTTTTTGAAAAAGTTTTAAAAAACGTATTGCAAACATATTTAGTACATGGTATATTATTTCTTGTCGCTAAGACAACAACTTAAACAACTAACAAGTTGGAAAAAACATTTTAAAAAAGTTGTTGACGAAACGTGACAGAATGTGTTACATTATAGAGGTCGCTTCTGAGAGAAACGACAACAAATTGCTCTTTGAAAACTGAACAAAACAAAGCGCCAACGTTAAATTTTAAGTGAGCACA
>NZ_VHIK01000137.1:0-228 GCF_006680105.1 Bacillus sp. B4EP4a | reverse complement strand
TCGTTAAGGAACTCGGCAAAATGACCCCGTAACTTCGGGAGAAGGTGTGCTTTTTAGGGTGAATAGCCCAGAAAAGCCGCAGTGAATAGGCCCAGGCGACTGTTTAGCAAAAACACAGGTCTCTGCGAAGCAGCAAGGCGAAGTATAGGGGCTGACACCTGCCCGGTGCTGGAAGGTTAAGGGGAGAGGTTAGCGCAAGCGAAGCTTTGAACCGAAGCCCCAGTAAAC
>NZ_VHIK01000136.1:0-415 GCF_006680105.1 Bacillus sp. B4EP4a | reverse complement strand
GAATTGGCCAATGAAATCAAAAAAGGAAGGCTTCCGGATGATGTCACGAAACAGCAAGAAGATCGATAGTTCATTCGATGCCAAACAGGTGAAATCCCCCAAGTAATCGAGAAAGTGGTTGCCAATGCGAGGACGAAAGGCTTCACGGCCAAGGATATACAGGTGCTTGCTCCCATGTATAGAGGGCCTGCCGGGATTGATGCCCTGAATAAAATGCTTCAGGAATTGTTCAATAGCAATGTGAATGAAAAGCGGCGGGAAATAAAATTCGGAGATGTGATATACAGAACGGGAGATAAGGTGCTTCAACTGGTGAACCAGCCAGAGGAGGGTGTCTTTAATGGCGATATGGGTGAAATCGTGTCCATATTGTTCGCTAAAGAAAATACCGATCATGTCGATAAAGTAATCATAT
>NZ_VHIK01000135.1:0-239 GCF_006680105.1 Bacillus sp. B4EP4a | reverse complement strand
GTGTTTTTGCTAAACAGTCGCCTGGGCCTATTCACTGCGGCTTTTCTGGGCTATTCAACCTAAAAAGCACCCCTTCTACCGAACTTACGGGGTCATTTTGCCGAGTTCCTTAACGAGAGTNCTCTCGCACACCTTAGGATTCTCTCCTCGCCTACCTGTGTCGGTTTGCGTTACGGGCACCTTACATCTCACTAGAGGCTTTTCTTGGCAGCGTTGAATCAGGAACTTCGGTACTATAT
>NZ_VHIK01000134.1:0-338 GCF_006680105.1 Bacillus sp. B4EP4a | reverse complement strand
AATAGTGCGGGGTTGTGGTGTGGGTAGCGGAGAAATTCCAATCGAACCTGGAGAAAGCTGGTTCTCTCCGAAATAGCTTTAGGGCTAGCCTCAAGATGAGAGTATTGGAGTTAGAGCACTGATTGGACTAGGGGCCCCCAACGGGTTACCGAATTCAGTCAAAATCCGAATGCCAAATACTTAATCTTGGGAGTCAGACTGCGAGTNATAAGATCCGTAGTCGAAATTGAAACAGCCCATACCACCAGCTAATGTCACAAAGTATACGTTAAGTGGAAAAGGATGTGGAGTTGCTTATACAACCAGGATGTTGGCTTAGAAGCAGCCACCATTTAAAG
>NZ_VHIK01000133.1:0-294 GCF_006680105.1 Bacillus sp. B4EP4a | reverse complement strand
AAATCCGTTCCCTTTCCGCCGACTGTCTGCCAAGCCTCATCAAAGCAAGCGCCTTTGGTGTCTTGGCTAGCCAGTTATTCGGCCGGAATTTCTTCAATCCATTAAGGATTACTGTAAAAAACATGAAGGATAACCTAGTCTTAACCAAGGTGCGGGTTGAAACCATTCCCATTAGGTCGACAAACTCAAAGAAAGCGAGTTCACCTGCAGATTGCCAGGAGTGGAAAGCAACGGGCATATTCTAAAAACCTAAAAAACTGTAGACAAACTCCATTAATATCGAGTGTGTAGGCA
>NZ_VHIK01000132.1:0-272 GCF_006680105.1 Bacillus sp. B4EP4a | reverse complement strand
CCATAAAGCCATTCTCAGTTCGGATTGCAGGCTGCAACTCGCCTGCATGAAGCCGGAATCGCTAGTAATCGCGGATCAGCATGCCGCGGTGAATACGTTCCCGCGCCTTGTACACACCGCCCGTCACACCACGAGAGTTTGTAACACCCGAAGTCGGTGAGGTAACCTTCATGGAGCCAGCCGCCTAAGGTGGGACAGATGATTGGGGTGAAGTCGTAACAAGGTAGCCGTATCGGAAGGTGCGGCTGGATCACCTCCTTTCTAAGGATAAT
>NZ_VHIK01000131.1:0-262 GCF_006680105.1 Bacillus sp. B4EP4a | reverse complement strand
CCACTGTTTCAATTAATGGATCAAACTCTTCTACAGATGCACTCATACCAAATAAACAAGAAACAGCAATTAGAAAAAACCATCTGAGCCCTTACTCAACCAAACTGCCCCTTAGTTGCATAAGAACTTGAAAGAAGAAGAGAAAAATTAAGACAAGAAGAATTAAAAGGAATCCTTCTAGCAGCGTTCACGGTGGAGGTCTTGTTTATTTGGTATGAGTGCATCTGTAGAAGAGTTTGATCCATTAATTGAAACAGTGGAA
>NZ_VHIK01000130.1:0-256 GCF_006680105.1 Bacillus sp. B4EP4a | reverse complement strand
GACAATGACTTTATCGCTATCAAGGACTATATCCTTCAATGCATGAGAAATGACACGTGCACGGACTCTCGTGCGTTTTTACATCGGATTGGTTTTGCCGCCATAAAATTTCACTTTTCCATTCGCTTGCTTTATCGCTACTTGGTCACCGCCCCGTCCAAGGGCGAGATCCAAGCTGGACTGTGCAAGCGTACCTAGTTCCGGTAAGGATGGCACGGCCGAGCCGACCCCGATGCTCAGTGTCAAGGGTACATTT
>NZ_VHIK01000013.1:0-32671 GCF_006680105.1 Bacillus sp. B4EP4a | reverse complement strand
TTATGAAATCCTGCGAATAAGTGAGCATTCGAGAGATATTCGCATCAAACTGAGGGAGTTCAACAAGAAACACAATAAAATTTATGGTGTTCACATAATGTATCTTAACGGAAGTACGAAAAACAAAATCCCTTTGCCGCACAAGCGGTTTTTGCATAGGGAAATAAAATCGATTGGCACCAGAATTATTTTGTTTGATTGTATATTCTTGATTTATGGCCTCTTGTCTATCCATTGTTTTCATATCAACATATTTTATAGTAAGAGTGTTAAAAGGAGGGGATTTGAATGTTTTTTTGTGATAGAAGACGCCGTTGTGATCGATTTGATCGTTGTGGGAGATTTGATCGATTTGATCGTTGTGACAGATTCGATCGCTTCGATTGTAGAAGAAGATGTTTTTGGTGATTTAACCCTATAACTCAAATTACAAGGTCTGGTTGAGCTTAATGACTGATCTATAATCTTTCAAAAAAACTACCTGATATAATTATCTCGGTAGCTCTGGATGAACACCTATTTCACAGCTTAATCCTGTTCTTGGATAGTTATCTAATACCTCTTGCACATGACGTTTCACGTCATCTATATTTATTTCAGTTAGCAGGCACCTCTGTGTCTGCTACATTATTTTTAGAATACCTTCTTCAACTAAACTGGCCAGTTCGTTGAAGAACCTATCAATTAGTTTACATAAGAGATCTTAGAAGAAGTAACAATCAAAAAAAGTTTGTAAAGGTACACCTTTACGAACGGGTGCGTTAGTTCCATATGATGCACTTAAGAAGACCACTTATTAGGTGGTCTCTTTTATTTGTTCAACAATCAACATTAATCTTTAACAATGCCTTTTTAAAAGAAAAGGATATTTAGGTAACAATAATAATATAATAAAAAACAACAATGTTTTATTGTAAAACGATAAATCATATGTTAAATTAAATTGACTAAAAATAAGTGAGGTGCTTTTTATGAAACTAGGAACAACACTCTTTTTAAAGATAGCTGTTATTTTTATTGGAATTCCGGTTCTTGCCTTGTGCATCTTTTTTGTGCCTGAGATAGCGAACTTTGCAGCAGAATTATATCCGGATATGACTTATTTGAAATATCTTGTTTTTATCGATTTGTATGCATCGGCGATACCTTTTTACTTTGCTCTATATCAAGCCTTTAAACTTTTAAGCTATATTGACAAGAACAAAGCTTTCTCGGAATTATCTGTAAGAGCGTTAAAGACTATAAAAAATTGTGCAATCACAATCAGTGGCTTGTATGTGTTAGGCATGCCGCTCTTTTATCTCATAGCGGATATGGATGACGCCCCTGGTATCATATTGATCGGAATGGTCGTTATTTTTGCTTCAATGGTGATTGCAGTCTTTGCTGCTGTTCTTCAAAGGCTTTTACAAGAAGCCATCGATATAAAATCAGAAAATGACTTAATAGTCTGAGGTGAATAACTTGGCGATTATAATCAATATTGATGTGATGCTGGCTAAAAGGAAAATGAGTGTTACAGAACTTTCGGAGAGGGTTGGAATAACGATGGCCAATCTTTCCATATTGAAAAACGGTAAGGCAAAAGCGATTCGATTAACAACTTTAGAGGCGATTTGTAAAGCTTTAGAATGTCAACCCGGAGATATTTTGGAATACCGAAATGATGAAGACACCCAAGATTAAAAAAGTGGAAGAAAAGAAAGATTTCATCAAAGGGGAGTTACTCATGAATTTAACCATTAAAAAAATGGAGGCACCAATCATGAGAGCACTGAAACAACTCGTTCGTTTTGGTTGGGAGCAGGCTTCATCATGCTTGTTTCCTGCCGTTATTTTTGCCTCTTTGGCTATTACAAAATTCATACCGCTTCCCTTCCTGCCGCGGTATGACTGGCTGCTCATCATCTGCCTTCTGATGCAGTGGTGGATGGTGCGTTCCGGGCTTGAAACAAAGGATGAACTAAAGGTTATCACATTGTTCCACCTTATTGGACTTGCTCTTGAACTTTTCAAGGTACATATGGGCTCCTGGACTTATCCAGAGGAAGGATATTTCAAAATTTTTGGAGTGCCTCTGTATAGCGGATTCATGTACGCAAGTGTAGCGAGTTATCTTTGCCAGGCGTGGAGGAGATTAAAGGTTGAACTGGTCAAGTGGCCACCGTTTTTGGCCGTGGTAGCTCTTGCCGCTGCGATTTATTTGAATTTTTTCACCCACCATTATTGGATCGATGTTCGTTGGTGGTTATCTGGACTTGTCATCATCGTCTTTTGGCGATCATGGGTCACATACGAGGTTGGCGGAACTCGTTATCGTATGCCAATCGCACTTTCATTCGTTCTCATCGGATTTTTTATATGGATAGCCGAAAATATTGCAACATTCTTTGGAGCTTGGGAATATCCAAACCAAACCGATGCATGGAGTCTCGTTCATCTAGGAAAGGTAAGTTCATGGCTCTTATTAGTGATTGTTAGCTTTCTTATAGTAGCGACGCTAAAACAGGTTAAGGGGAAAGATTCCACTAAGATGGATGCAAGTCAATTTTTATAAAAAGAAATTCGGCCTTCTCGTGAAAAACAAATTAGGTGAAAAGACGGCACATAATGAACATATATGCGCCGTCTTTGATTTTCTAAATCTTTTATAAAGAATTGTGGTGTCCTATTCCTTTTTTCTTCTGAATTTCCACGAAAAATGACCATCACTCATTCCTATGAAACAAGTTTTAATCCCACTGCTGCGCCAAGGACCATGGCTATAAAAATGACCCTTCGCCAATCTTTGGATTCCCCGTATAGGAGCATCCCGATTATCGCTCCGCCTGATGCGCCGATCCCTGTCCAGATAGCATAAGCCGTCCCCATAGGCAAGGATTGCATGGCATAAGCAAGAAATAGGAAACTTGCTCCGAATCCGATGAATAACAGCAGCAAGGATTGCCAATTACGGTCTTTGTGCAATTTATTTATCATCGCAACCCCAAACATTTCAAATAGCCCCGCTAAGATTAAAGAGACCCAAGCCATTAAGATTCATCCCCTTTCTCAGCTTTATCATCAGTCACTAGTTTCAAGCCGATCACTCCTGATAATAAGAGGAGAATCAATAGCGTCTTGCTCAGCTTGAAGGATTCCCCAAAGAAAATGATTTCGGAAAAAACGGTCCCGGCCGTCCCCATACCGACAAAAACGGCATATACCGTTCCGACAGGAAGCTTCCTGCCAGCCATTATCATCAAATAAAAACTGATGATGATCGAAATGACCGTTCCAGACCAAGTCCAAAAGTCATCTGCATGTTTTAAGCCAATCACCCAAAATACTTCAAAAAAAGCTGCAATGAATACTTTAATCCAGTTTGTGCTCATGAATACCGCACCTCCAATTTTATTCTTTACCAAAAAAACAAAAAAAGCCCAAGAGATAACCGTTAAACAGTTTCTCCCAGGCTTTTATCCTTCCGTGGCACAGCATGCTGTGAGTTTTCTCTCGGACCAGACCAGCAATAGACGCACTGCGGAACCCTAGAAAACCTTTGACATATGCAATTACCTTTCATTATACATACTTTTTGAACTTACTCAAGGTAAAAGTTTAATGAAAAAAATGGGTGGTGAGCTTTTTGCCGACTAAAAAATCATCAATTTATCATGACCGGTCAATGGAAAAAAAGAACATAGTCAGGCCCTGTTTTCAGGTCGAAAAAGCCCCGATAAGATTTCGGGGCTTTTTTTGACTTGCTATTTAGGCACTCACTATCCGTTTCCGGGATGGACCTTCTTTTTTATGTGATACATAGCTATGCAGGATCATTCCTATGATGACGATGAAGATGCCGAACCACGATAACGGAGAAGGAATCGGTAAAGATAGGAACAGTAATTCGCCAGCCAGTGCAAAAAGGACCTCCATCGATTGTGTAGCTTCAACGGAAGCTAATTTCTGCATATTTCCGCTTACCAAATCGGTCGCCTTGAAAAAAAGGACCGTGGCGATGACTCCAGAAAATAGTGCTACCAAAAGGGATTGGAAACTTTGCATCTTCGTCGGCGCCCCCACTGTAAAGAAACCGTACAATGAAAGCAGAAACCAGAATGGCAGACTCGCCAAAGTCATTCCCAATACCCGCTGATATGCATCCAAACGTCCTTCGGATACTTCCATCATTTTGCGATTTCCCAAAGGGTATGCAAACGAGGCGATGACGATTGGAATCACTCCCAGCCAAAGATTGGCCATTGAAATGTGCTTGGTGTGTTCCAGCTGCATCAGGATGATTCCAAGCAGGATGATCATGGACATAAGGAGACCTTTCACGGAAACCTTTCCTCTTTGCCTTTCGAGCCCATCTTTCGTTTGGACATTCTCAAAAAACAGCGGCGCAAGTAATGCACCCGAAATGATCGTGATTTGCCAAGTGCCGGCAATTAGCCAGCCAGGTGAGTAGGCGGATGCAAAGCATAAAGGAGCATAAAATAACCCAAAACCGACAAAACTCCAAAGCAGCCAAGGACCCGGCTTTTCTCTCATCACTCGTAAAAGGGGGCGCAGATTTTTTCTGCTCAATACGATACACAACAGAAAAGGCACCATAAAGATATAACGCAGCGAAGCACTCCATATCCAACTTCCGCCAGACAACTCCATGGCCTGATTTAAAACAAACGTAAATGCAAAAAAGAAAGCGGAACAAATACCTAATATAATCGGACGCAATTGACTCACCTCAATCTGTTTTATGAGTCAATAAGACTCTGGAAGCATGGCGATCGTTTCGGCTTTCTGAAAAATTTTTCAGAAATATCCACTGTGTCAAAAGCAGAATGAATTTTCGGAATATTATAAGCGATCAATTTAAATTGTCCTTCAAAAGCAATAGAAAATCAACAGGATTCTTTTAAGCTAGTGAAATTCATTCTCCGTGATTCGACATGGAATGAAAAGAATGGCTTTTGGAGTTAAATGAAGACGTTTCCATTTTACCATTTCATTTAACAAAATGTACCAACAAAAAAAGCGAGAAACGCTGTTATGACACGGATTATGAAGGGATTACTAATATTTTTTATAAAAATCATATAGAGGCAGATAATATACGAAGATACGAGAATTGACGAATATGGTAGGGAGTGGTATCTTTATAAAAGTGCAAATAATGTCGAATGGTGACGAAATATTAAATGCAACATTCGCAAGAAAGTTAGTGGGGTAAATTAAATGAAATCTACAGGTATTGTACGTAAAGTTGACGAATTAGGGCGGGTAGTCATTCCAATTGAACTGCGCCGAACATTAGGAATTAATGAGAAAGACGCTCTGGAGATTTATGTAGAACAAGAGCGCATCATCCTTCAAAAATATAAACCAAACATGACTTGCCAGGTTACAGGTGAAGTTTCCGATGACAATATGAAACTTGCTGACGGTAAATTAATACTTAGCCCTGAAGGTGCCGAACTTCTAATTAAAGAAATTCAAGCCAGCATGGAAACTGCTAAATAATTAATATACTAGATACATAGCATCCAAGTGTAGGGAAGGTTTTCTCTACACTCTTTTTTATATTAAATGGAGAAAAAATAAAAATGGTTTGATTCACGGACGAAACCAATTTTTTCATAAAGTTTCTGTGCATTTACATTATCCTTGCCTGTCTCCAGTGAAACCCCTTTGGCACCTGTTTCGCGTGCAAACGTGATGGCCGCGTTCAATAACTCCTCGCCAAATCCCTTTTTACGGGCGGACTCCTTCACGAATAAATCATTCAATACCCATGACCGCATCATACTCACAGATGAAAAAGAAGGATATAATTGTACAAAACCAATAGGATTTCCTTCGTCATAGGCCATAAAAACCACAGACTCCCCATTTGTCAGCCTTTCCCTTAAAAACTCCCTTGCGCGACCAGGATCGGATGCTTGCTCATAGAACACTCTGTATAAATCAAAAAGTTCCGTCAGTGATTCCAGCTCATGTAATGTAGCCTTCTGTAAACTCATAAATGGCTCCCCCTAATGGTTATAATACCCCTAATTTACCATTTATTTATGCTATCCGACAAATTCAGGACCACATTTTCCAGCGCCAAAAATCAGGATGGAGCTCAAAAAGGCGCCATCCTGATTTTATTTCATCATGAAAAGGGCTATTAAACCCAAGTTGGGCAGCAAACTCATGGATTATAAGCGTTTACTAGTGGAATGCAGCAGCAAACTCACGAATTATAAGTGTTTACTCGTGAGTTTAGAGCAAATACTCGTGAGTTTGGGTTATTACTCGTGAGTTTAGAGCAAATACTCGTGAGTTTGTGCAATTTACTCGTGAAAAATGGAGCAAATACTCGTGAGTTTGCCGATTTACTCGTGAAAGGAGCATCATCAAATTGGGCCCTAAAATTACAAACCAAATACTTCATTACTCGAGTGGTTTAGCTTCTAAACCGCCTGTGTTAAGGATGTGAACCTTTACGTTTATATCATGTAGTGAATCCTTATCTAAGTAATCCTTCGGCTCATTTAAATGATTCTTTTGCCAGTATTTTGTCTCTTTGATATAAAGGATTTTTCCTAAGCTTAAAGGGTCTGCGTTCTTTTGAATCCCACTGTTGAAGGTTGTTTGGATTTCATTTTTAATTTCATTTTCGAATTTTCGTTTTATTTTATCGATATCCATTTGTGTATCAAGCCCCAGTATCTTACCTGATACATCAACGTCAATATTGAATTTGTACTTTCCATCCATGAGAACAGGCTTTACTTGATAATGCGGATGGGAGAAAGATGCATAGATGTCTTGTTTATTCATGTTAATATTTAAGGGTGTTTTGTTGGTCCTTTTATTGAGCCAGCGTAAACCGCTCAAATCTTTTTCAGAGAACCAGGGCTGGGACACTTTATAATAAATGACAAATGCACCATCCATAAAGAGACTTTTTCTTTTTTTATCTTTTTCCTTCCATACTTTATCGTTCCAGGAAATGGAGGGCAGGATGGTTGTGGAAGCTTTTTCCCGTTGATTGGAATAATACCTTTGGACCGTAATGGGTTGGATGAATGATCGATTCCGGTAGACATCCTCTGGTAAATATAATGTCGTGTATAAAGGCGATAAATTAAAATAACCATTAATGGAGAAAAGCTCATCCATGGAACTTTTTGTCGCAAAAATATTGGCTGAGTACCTAAGTAATTGGTTTCTGTATATATAATCCACTATTTCTGTACTTTGCTGCTTCAGCACATTTTCACTGATGACAAATGTGGAAACATGCCCTATATAGAGAGACTGTTGAGTATTGCGCATTAGTTTATTAATGGCGATCGAGATGGAACGCGCTTTTTGTTTCCCTACATATACGGGCGGGGCTTGAGTGGGTTTTGCCTCCGTTTTAGCTACCGCAGAGAAGTCCACAAGTTGCGTATATACAATGTACTCCCCATCTTTGAAATCTATCCCGATGGCCGTTATATAATGAAAGTCCTGGATCGTTTTTTCATCCCAGCAGCCTGAAAGTAATAGGAATAAAGGGATGGTTAATAAAATATTGCAGATGCGGAACATGGTCTTACTGCCCCTTTCTGGTCTTATCATTAGCAGCCAAGGATCGTTTGCTCATGGAATTCCATGGTCTCATTACGAATGAATCCAGTAGTTTAGTGAATCTTGGCGGGTTCATTCCGCCAATATATGAAATCCCGAATGAATCAAGCCTGGATAGTAAAGTGACAATAGAAAGGAAACCGATTATCGTGCCGTAGATTCCATAAATACAGCTTAGTAACAGCACAAACATGCGCAGAATCGTTACGGCCCCTGTTAAAGACTGGTTTACAAGAGTATAAGATGCGACAGAGGTTACGGCAGTAACCACAAGCATGGTTTGTGAGGTCAGTCCGGCCCTTATCGCGGCATCACCGACAATGAGGCCGCCTACAACAGCAACTGTCTGTCCAACCGCTTTAGGTAACCTGACTCCGGATTCTCGAAATAATTCAAATAAAATGAGCATGAGAATGAATTCCATCGTGGCGGATAAGGGAAGTCCAAGCCTTGAAAGGGTGATGGTGGCCAATAACGGGAACGGCACCTGTTCAATGTTGAAAGCGGAAATGGATATCCAAAACCCCGGCAATAAAACGGTAATGACAAGCCCCATAAAGCGAAGAAGTCGCTCAAGACTTACAAATAGATAAGGAAGATTCGAGTCTTCTGCTGTTTTTATTTGCAATAATAATGTAGATGGTGCCACGATTATGGTTGGCATTCCGTCCACGATTAGAATGAATCTTCCTTGATTGAGTGCTTCCACAACAAAATCGGGGCGACTCGTATAATGAGTGAGTGGAAATATACTATATTTACTATTTGAGATCAATTCCTCCAATTGCTGGCTGCTCACCAATATATCAATATCTATGGAGTTAATTTTGGACCTCACATTTTTGACCAGTTCTTTATCAATGATGTCATCCATGTACATCAGTGCGACTTTCGTTTGACTGCGCCTGCCGACAATAAAGTCTTCATAGGCAAGCGATTTTGTTTTTAGCCGCTTTCTGATTAAAGCGGTATTCATGGATAAATCCTCGACAAATCCATCTCTTGGTCCTCTTACAGAGACCTCGAAGGAAGACTCCTCAGGCTGTCTGTTCGGAACATTGGACAAATTTATTGAAAATAACTTTTGGGTTGATGGAATGAATAATAAGGCATTCCCGGAGAAAATCAGCTGCTGGACGCTATTGAAGTCGCTATCAATCGTCACTTTAGTCAAATCTACCAATGGTTTTAGCTTGTTGATTGCCTCCTCTTCATCGATTCTCTCATCCAATTCCATCATTTTGTTTAACTTTTCCAAAATCCCCTCGTTTAGTAAACTGATATCGGTCATACCCGAGCAATAAAAGATAAGGACAGGAATGGGTCTTTCGGTTTCTCCGATATAAATCGTGTCAAACATGATATCCGAGCTTGAACTGAATAACTCCCGAAATGTCTCCTCCCTTAATTCAGGCAGGGTTGGTTCATTTTTGGATCGTTTCATTCTCATGTCGGTTACCCTCCTTCGAACTAATGAACGTGCCGATAAACAAAAAGGCGGACAAAAGTAATAGGAAATAAAAAGCACCAGGATAATAAAAAGTTTGGGTCACATGCAAAAACTTGAAATTACTGAATGGTACGATGGAGATGACGACCATGAGAAAGCCGACAGCGAAAAGAATTCCTACCTTCATTTTTTCCGTTTTCCTATTAAAGATTTCCGTTATTAAGAATAATGCCAGTGAAACACGGATATAGGCACCAGCAAGCCATTGGTAAATGGAAAAGAAATCTGTATGTTCGATATATTTTCCAATAGTCAGCAGACGCCACTGTTCATAGGCAGGGTACCTCATGGCTTCGGCTAAGGTCGGTCCGAATTCAGCAAGTGCTGCTGTTAATGGACCTAGAAGTAAAAACACTAAACCGAGGCATATGAAAACCAATACTTTTCGACTGATTTTATCAGTAAGCTTTTCCTGGAAAAAAGCGATTAAAATCAGTTCGGCAAGACCATAACCAGAATACTTCAGGGCTTTAACGCCATGAAAATAGCCATTCTCGAAAAGGGGAAGGAGGTGGCTATAGTCTTTTGTCGGCATATTTCCGGTCGCAACAAAAATGCCAAGAATGACGACAATGGGTAATAATACAGAAGAGCAAATGGCGATGGAACGCATACCTGAATGGGCAAGGAAGATGCATAGTAGTGTAAACGGAATGATAATCGCTAAACTTGGGGTTTCAAAAAGGAAGCTTGTAGTGATCCAATCAATCGTTTCCTTGGTGGTGGCCAAAACAAGGCTGATCAGATAAATCACGATAAAGAATAAAACGATATTTTTAATAGGTTTTCCAAATCTATATTCAAGCCAATCCGTCAGGGATTGATTATTCATATTCTTGATTATCCTCGATAATATGTAGACCCAAATCGGTATCAATCCAATAATAAGGATAGAAAAAAACCAAGAATCCCTTCCGCCGGTGGATAGAAGGAAAGGGATCAAAATAACGTGATTAAGAAGGCCGATTGATAAAAAGAAGATGCTAAGGGTTTGTATCGAACTGATTTTCTTCAAGATGATCCTATCCCCATTTCCATTGTTTAAAGAGTGGATTGATGCACATGCCATTCTTTTGTTATGGTTGCTAAATGTGGAAATAGTATACGTGATAATGATTGGATTAATATTCCTGAGTATTAATGAAAGCATGTGCAGGCTTGCAAAACAAAGAATTGCCGGTAAAAAGGATTTGTCTCAATTAATAAAGAATATATACTGGATGCTATTTTTATTGAACATCAGGGGGAATGAAGATGGATTTAAGATACCCGGTTGGAAAGTTTCAGTTTGAAGGGGAGATTACTAGTGGTGTAGCCGAGGGGTGGCTCAACGAGATAAAAGCTTTGCCTCGGATGCTGCGGGAAGCGGTAAGTAACATGAATGATGAACAGCTTGATACGGCTTATCGGCCTGGAGGATGGACGGTGCGTCAAGTGGTGCATCATGTTGCTGATAGTCATATGAATGCGTTTATTCGTTTTAAATTGGCCCTTACGGAAGAAAGTCCAGTCATTAAACCGTACGAAGAGGCGAAATGGGCTGAGCTGCCTGATTATGATTTGGCGATTGAAGTTTCTCTATCGCTAATTGAAAGTGTACATATCCGGATGTGCAAACTTTTATCGGGTCTTCATGCAGACGACATGGGCCGAACATTCATCCATCCTGATTCAGGAGAGGTGACGGTCGGTGAAAATATAGGCATTTATGCATGGCACGGACGCCATCATCTGGCTCATATTACTTCTTTATCAAAGCGTCAGGGATGGTGAATATGATTGTATCACCTGAAAGGTTGTGATTAAGTGAATGCTGAGTTGAAAATCGAACAATTAACATCAGTCCGCGACCACATTAATGAACTTTCGGATCTTTTGATGCAGGTGGTGAAAGATGGCGCGTCCATTGGTTTTTTACCTCCCATGAAACGGTCTGAGGCCATTGATTACTGGAGTGGTGCCCTAAATCCTGATGTGATTCTGTTTGTCGCTAAATTAAAGGGTGAGATTGTCGGGAGCGTACAGTTACATTCATGTTCAAAGCAAAACGGCGGCCATCGTGCGGAAATCGCAAAATTAATGACGCATACTGGTTATAGGCGAAATGGAATAGGACGTTCACTCATGCTAGAGGCTGAGAAGAGGGCCAAGCAAGAGGGACGGACATTATTGGTCCTGGATACAAGGGAAGGAGATCCTTCTAACGCCCTGTATACTTCATTGGGATATATTCAGGCAGGCAGGATTCCTGATTATGCGAAATCTGCAAATGGTGAATTCCATCCAACCATTTTTTATTATAAAAAAACGAATTGAATGGGGGAATGTATATGCAAGCTGTAATCGAAAAACAGGGTAACGGGATTATTGCAAGATTCGATCGCCTGTTCAATCATTCGGTGGAAAAGGTATGGAGTGCTTTAACGGAGAATGATAAGGTGGAAAAGTGGATGTCCAACCTGGAAATGAGGGACCTTCGAAAAGACGGGACCATCAAATTCAATTTCAATGATGGGTCAGGGGAATCTTTTGATATGAAAATAAGGGATTTCCGGGAATCCGCCGTATTGGATTTTGATTGGGGTGACGGCTGGGTTCGTTTCGAGGTATCCCCTGAAAAGGATGGATGCTCATTAGTATTGAAAGAATCCATCACGCCGATTAATGATCATACATCAAAGGATTTGGCAGGCTGGCATGTTTGCCTCGAAATGTTGAGTGATTTACTTAATGGTCATCATCAGGACTTCCCGATGGATGAATGGGAAAAATGGCATAAGGAATATACGGCCGCCGTCGAACGACTTGATGGATGAATGGAATGCGTTGGATACAGAAGACGGCCTAAAACCGAAGTGATGCTTCTGCTATGAAGGAAGTTTTTTTGTTGATATACCAGTTGGTGCAAGAGGCTACAAAAAACATTCAAGCCATCATCCAAAGCATTCTGTCGGATACAGAGGAATTGCTGAAAACGACCAATGAAACGAATCAAATCAGCAAGGATCAGAAAAATGCCCTGATCACGGTAAGTGAAGCCATGAAAGAGCTGGAGGATTCCGCAGGAGGATATCCAATTCAATTCAGGAAGAAACAAGATCCATTGAAAGCATCAATCAACAAAAAGAAACGGTAATTAAAGTGATAGAAGAAATCACCGCCGTATCACAGCAAACGACAGCTTCATCAGAAGAAATTGCATCATCGATGGAGGAACAAGCCGCTTCATCCAATGAACTTGCTGAATATACACAGCAGCTTACACAGTTAATAAATGATTTGGAGGATACGCTGGGGGAATTCCAGTAATGAATTAGAGGAACTGAAAACATAAGCGTTGCAAAGGGGAGGCCACTAAAGTGGTTTTCCCTTTTTTTTGTTAGATTGCCATTTTACCATTCTGTAGGTACTTAACCATGATTCCTTGAACGGGGCATCTCTCTTTAGTGGATAAAATCACTAGAAGTACAAAAGTACAATTTAGAGGGACTAGGCAAGAATCCATGCTTATTTTACTAAGGGGAATAATATATAGGAATCGGACAAGTAGGGTCCAATGGCTCAAGGCCCAAAAAGGGGAGAACAACATGCATTTCGAAATTGGAATGACTATTTTTGTGTTCGTCACGACAATGATAGTTATATTATGGAGGCCAGGAGGTATCAATGAAGCATGGCCAGCTTCAATCGGTGCAATGATAATTTTACTGACTGGAACAGTATCCCATGGCGATATTTGGGATATCTTCAATAAAATCGGGGGCGCATCGATCACCATCATGGCAACGATTGTCATGGCTGTAATCTTGGAAAGTTTCGGCTTTTTTCATTGGGCGGCTGCAAGGCTTGCCATCCTGGCTAGAGGATCGGGGTACCGCCTATATTGGTACATTCAATTATTGTGCTTTTTAATGACCTTGTTATTCAATAACGACGGCAGCATCATGATTACGACCCCCATCTTAATCTTGCTTCTGAAAAATCTCAGATTAAAACCGCATGAAGCCATCCCGTATCTTTTGAGTGGAGCATTGATTGCGACAGCTTCGAGTGCGCCTATTGGCGTGAGTAATATTGTTAATTTAATCGCTTTGAAAATTGTGCACATGACGCTTTATATGCATACTGCCATGATGTTTGTACCTGCTACTCTGGGGTTGATCTTTATGTCATGGTTAATGTTCGTAGTGGTCAAGAAAAAATTGCCCAAGAAATTACCGAATAATTATTATGACATTGAGGAACGTTTCTTTACTAAGAATTTCCACCCCTTAAAGGGAAAAATGACGGTTGAAACAAAAAGGCAACGCACAAAATTCATGTTGAAAGTTTTGCTCTATGTGTTCGTGGTGCGCTGTTTACTCTTTGTAGCTTCTTATTTATCCATTCCAATCGAGTGGGTAGCTGTACTTGGTTCTTTATCTTTACTGATCTGGAGATGGTATCATTTACGGACAAATCCTGTCGATATCTTAAAAAAGACCCCATGGCACATCCTGATATTCGCATTCTCCATGTATGTCATCATTTATGGACTCCATAATGTAGGGCTTACAGCCATGCTCGTACAGATATGCGAACCGATTGTAAACCAAGGGCTACTGAGTGCGAGCTTTGTCATGGGAGGATTGGTTTCGATTCTATCAAACATTTTCAACAATCATCCAGCATTAATGATAGGTACCATTACCTTAACGGAAATGGGACTTGATCCGATCACATTAAAAACTATCTATCTAGCTAATATAATCGGTAGTGACATGGGATCCTTGTTATTGCCCATCGGTACTCTTGCCTCACTTATCTGGATGCATATCTTGAAACAAAATAAATTGGAAATAAAATGGAAAGATTATTTAAGCGTATCCCTGATAGTCATACCAATAACGACAGTGGTGACACTGCTCTTATTATATTATTGGGTGCAAATGATTTTTAGCTGAATAACCCCCTAGGAGGAGATAGTAATGAGTGATGCGTTTGCATTACTGGGTAAACAAATTGATGTTCAACTCTCAGGTAAAAAAACTTTCAAAGGAATTCTAACTGATCTGAGCACAGATATTCTAGTGTTGTTCAATGGACAGCAGTATTTGTATTTTCCAATGCTGCACGTCCATCGATTCAATCTGAGTACAGAGATAGATAACGAGATTAAATATCCTATAGAGTCCTCCATGATGGAAGACATGGCTTCCATTTCCTATCGTAAAACGCTAATGAACGCAAAAGGGGTTTTTTCAGAAATCTATGTTGAGGGGCACATTCCTTTACACGGTTATATCACCAATGTTTTCAATGATTACTTTGCGTTCTACTCGCCTGTATATAAAATGATGTATGTATCGCTGCATCACCTTAAATGGCTTACTCCGTATAATCAAAATGCCACACCCTATACCCTCGGTAAAGAGAATTTTCCCGGCAATCCTTCAGGTGTGCCAATGCTTCGTTCTTTGGAAGACCAATTAAAGAAAAATGCAGGAAAGCTTGTAGTATTTGATGGGGGAGAGGACCCTATGAAAATCGGGGTGATAAAAAAGGCTGAAAACAACTTGGTTGAGTTAACGACAGCCAGCGGGGATAATGTGTTTTTGAAGCTTGCACATATTAAAACGGTGTACATGCCATAGTTTCATAGAAACGAGGGGAAGGGCATTTAAGCTTTCCCCTTATTTTCTTTGCTAGATGATGGGTGATACCAACGGATTCGGGTTCCTGATCAAAAATCCATCGCCTTCGTAATCAATTTCCGTTTGATCTGTAAAATGGGAGTCCGATGGGTCGAGCAACATTTTTATATCATGTAAAACGAGTATTTCCTCGTGCTCTTTTTTAGAGATTGCCAAGCTTAATGTATAGTTCATCTGGTTACAGCAAGGTCTGTTTATGCCAAACCTCAAATACGTTTCCCCTCCCAAACTATGCTGCATATCTTTAATTGCCTGCCGGGCTTTCTCTGTCATTTTTATCAAAATGTTCACTCCTATATCGTTATCCACTTCATAAATAGGGCAAGCCGTATATGCACGTCATGACCGGGATTCCTCTAATCTAACTTTACCCATTCTGCATAAAGAAATAAAATCCTCTAGGAATTCTTCGATTTCCAACTTTTCTCGGGTGGGAGTGTTTTATTGAATCAGACTGATGATTTTATGTAAAAAATAGGCTAAAGGTTTCATTAGGTTCGCCGATAATATTGTTGTTATGAGTATTAAGGTACATTCACTTGGGTGGATGATAGGATAGAAGATTCATATGATGGGATTTACTTGAACATCGTAAATTTAAAAATATTTCAGCGTATAAAGGAAGGGTTAAAATGTTTAATCGAAAAATAAACTGTATGATACTTACGTTTGTATTCATGGTTTGTTTCACTTTTTTACCTGGCTTAAAGGCCGAGGCTGCAGATCCTGTGCATACTGTAATCTCTGGCGAAACGGTAGAATCGATTGCCAGGACATATGATATATCGGCTGAGCAATTAATGGAAACGAATGGTTTACCGGATGATAAGTTATTTGCGGGCCAAAAGTTGACAATCATTCAAACGGCGTATACTCCTTCCATCTATCAATGGTCGGAGAGAGGAAAAAAAATTGCGGGATATGCGAAATCCTTTATAGGGTTTAAAAAGACAGCTGGAGAGGAGACGCCTGAAAAAGGGTTTGATTCGAGCGGGTTGATTCATTGGGTGCTTTCCCAGCAAAATGTGCCGGTTGACCGTTTGACAGTAGATGGTTTTTATAAGCAAGGGATGGATACAGCCACTCCGAAAACCGGGGATATTATATTCTTTCTGGAAAAAGACAGCTTAAAGGTAGTGACCGCAGGTATTTATGTCGGCAAAAACCAATTTGTCAATTCTGGATATGGTGCAGAAACGGTTCAGGTGAGATCCACTACAGAAGATTACTTTGCAAAATACCAAGTCGCGTACAAAACATACACGCCAAAAGGGGAGCATATCGTCCAAACGGGAGAAACGCTTAAAAGCATATCGGAGAATTACAGCATTTCCATGAGTACGATCAAAAGTCGTAACGCGTTAAGTACTGATGAGTTGATGCAAGGGCAGTATCTTCAACTATACAGCAACCCGTTGTATCCGTTTTATGTAAACGAGGAGGCTGCATATGATAAAGCATACGATGTCATCAAGTATGCATACACTTTACGCGGATTTCCCTATGTTTTCGGGGGAGAAGATCCGATGACCGGAATGGATTGCAGCGGCTTCATTTATTGGGTTATGAAGGAGCAGGGTCTTTCAGTTAAGCGGGGTTCCGCAGAGGATTACTTTTCATTGCTGCCCAAAATCGAAAATCCAAAGGCAGGGGATTTAGTATTTTTTAGCGACACAGGAACAAGGCTAGGTGTGACCCATGTAGGCATATATCTAGGTGATGGCCGTTTTCTCCATACAACGGAAAACGCAGACGTTCATATCTCCAACCTTTCGTCAGGTTATTTTGCCGATAAATTCGAAAGCTTCGGTGAAGTTGAAAGCCTTATGGACTAAGAAGCTCATTCAACTTGTTTATATTCAAGAGTCGCTTTTTCAATGGCAGTAACAAACCGTTTAAAAAGATCACATGGATTGCCCCTGTTCTTACTGGTAAAGTCATCACCTTTGAAAAAGCTTTTTCTAAGCTTTGTGGAAAGTTCCAATTGCACGCCTGCACCCGTCTTGGATTTGTTGGTGATGTTGTTTCCTTTCATGCCTGAAAGGTGCTGCGGTGCATGATCAGTTTGAAATCCAGCTTTGTTGAGGCATTGCTGAATAAGGTTCTTATAGGGTTCATTCCTTCCGCCAATGTAAACCAGCGCATTATGTACGTCGTAGTGTCCATGGATAGAAAGGGTGGTCTGAGCGTTCGCTGCCATTGAAACGCCGCCCGGTTCATTGAACAAGCAGGATGTTATATGGAGGACCTGGTTACCCCTTGGTTTAAGACCTTCGAATAGATAGGTGCTTGCACAAAGTCTCTGTCCAAGTGCGGCTGCAATCTCGCTAGTTCCCGGTTCGATGTTCCCGCCGTGTATGGCTAGAATTGCGATATCAGGATTCCTGTGATGAACGATGATGCGGTAATCGAGGTCTTCTTGTTCATTTTGCTGCAGTTCAATAAAATCAGTATAGCTATTTTCTTTCATGGTTATCCTCCGTATCTGAAGCGTAATTAATCTTCCATATCCGATGACGGCAAAAATAAAAAAAGCGGGGATACCCCAGCTTTTCTTATTCTTCGACAGTCGTATACTGTTCTATTTTCTTTTGCTCTTCGGGTGTTAAAGTTTCTGTCCGTTTAAAGATATTCATGGTCACAAGCAGGGCTGCTATTAGAAAAACGGGTATAACCCAGCTTGTTATTTTTTTTACGATATTCATATTCTAAGTCCCCTTATCCATCGCTAAAATTCATATGATATTTAGAAAAGGAGGGGCTGGATTGCACTCTTATTGCTGGGCTTTCCAGCTTCCATTTCTTCTTTTATCCCCAGCTCCGGATACTTGTCCATTTTTCTCGTTTTTAACGAGTACTTGAACCCCGCCGTAATACATGGGGGAAATCTTCTGGATGACTTCATATCCTGAATCTTCCAAGTCTGATATTATTTCATCCGAAAGCCTGGATTCCGTATAAATCTTCTTTCCATCAAAGACGAACCGATTACGGTCGATGATATCCTGAAATGAACCTTCATTCTCTGTATAAGAATAAAGGACCTGCATCAATACTTGAGGAATCCTATCGCCGCCTGGTGAGCCGATTCCGATCGATTCCTGCCCTGGTTTCTTGAGAATGGTAGGAGCGGTGAACGTTCTTGACCGTTTATATGCCTCTTGGGCGTTCAAGCCGGACCGGAAATTTTTCAATTGATCGTTAAGGAAAAATCCATTCGTATAATCACCAGATCCGAAAAAGTTACTGAGCGTATTTGTTGCGGAAACGACAGTGCCATACTTGTCCATGATCACAAAGTGTGTCGTACTTTCATGTTCTTCGGAACCATTCGATTCTTTATCTTCCCATTTTTCACTTTTGATCTTATTTTTAAGATTGTCCAAGTGAATGGGGGAGAGCAATTTTTCCGCCTTAGAGTGACTTATTCCATCTCCAATATTGGCGGACCGATCTTGATAAGCGGTATCTGTGATGCCCCCCAAGACCTTCATATAAGTTGATTTGCTTGAAGAATCACCGAGGTTCATTTCCTCGGCGAGCTTTAACATTTCAAGAACGGTAATCCCGGAAAAGGGCGGAGGGGCAGTAAATACATCATAACCGGCAAATGTTCCTTGGACCGGCTTACGTTCTTTCACCTCATAGCGCTTTAAATCCATCAAGTCGATATCTGTTTCCCTTTTAATATCCCGTGCAATTTCCCCTTTATAAAAACCATCAGGACCTTCCTTTTGAATCTGCTTCAATGTTTCAGCAAGTCTTTCTTGGACAAGGGTTTTGCCTGGTTCAATGGCATCGCCCTCAGGATAAAATAATGATGTCCCATCGGAAGATATCCTTGGCTGAGCTGCTTCTAAGCGCGATGATAAAGTCTCATCCACTTTAAACCCGCCTTCAGCCAAGTCGATCGCCGGCTGAAGAAGATCAGCCATTGGTACGCTCCCATACTTATCACTTATAACCTGCATGCCGGCCACTAAGCCAGGAATCCCTGTATCGTGTCTTGAACTTGGGTCTTCCGGAGAGGATTCACGATAATCGATAAAATTGGGTTCGCCGGATTCCGGTGCAATCAGCATACCGCCGCCGCCGCCCACGCCAGATCCAAAAGGTTCAACTACACCTAATACATAAGAGACCGCAATGGCGGCATCCGCCGCCGTTCCACCATTATTTAATATATCCATCCCGACATCTATTGCGATTGGGTTTGAAGAACTGACCCCATATGATTGTTCCGTTTTACTCTCTATCGGATCATTCGTGTCAGAAATAGGGGGTGTCTTGGAACATCCAGCAATATATATGAGTATGCTTATGGGAATGAGCACTTTTCTCGTCATACGGTTAATCATCGATTATTCCCCCTTCTCGTTGAGCTTCCAAGTTGTTTCTCTTTTCACATAGTAGTATCCAATCGATCCTTACTGAATGGGCTGAATGTCCTGTTGTATAGCTTGTGTTGCCTTTTTCTCTTGTGCAGCTTTCTTTTCCTTTGCTTCTTTCGCTGCCTTTGCTGCTTTTGCTGCTTTTTCTTCTTGTTCACGTTGTGCCTTATGGTCGATTACCTTCTTGTGATCCATGGTAATCTCGATGCGATCCTCTTTTTTCGACCATTGGGCGTTTTCACTCGTTTCCTTCGTCAACTGACGGTATACACGTGATTTGTCGATTGAAGAGGTAGCTGGCCTTGGTGTTGCTTCTTCAATTTGCAGTGGAACGACATCGATAGTAGCTTTTCCGTCTTCCGCTAAATGGTATTGAACCATGGCTGAATCCTTTGTGCGTGTCCAGCCTTGATCGAAAATGAAATTTCCTAAACTATAGAAAATGATTCCATCTTTATACACATCAAACGATTGAAGCACGTGTGGGTGATGGCCGATGATGATGTCAGCCCCAGCATCGATGATAGCTTTAGCCAAGTCCGTTTGACGGGCGGTTGTAGATGTTGAATACTCTTGTCCCCAGTGCATATTCACCACAACCAAGTCTGCATTGCCTTGTTTGACATCCCTTGCTTTGCCGATCATTTCAAATAATAAATCAAGGTTGGAGTTCAATAGTCCGGCTTTATCACTTTTTGACACGGCATCCTTACCGTAAACATCTGTGAAGCCAAGTGTTGCGACGCGTACGCCATTAACATCCGCATAGTCGATGCTATTTTTAGCTTCCGTAGTGTTCGATCCAACACCGACATAGTGCATATCCGTACTTTTGAATTCATCAATCGTATCAAGAAGTCCTTGTTCTTCATAGTCCATCATATGGTTATTGGCCAAATTCATTACTGAGAAGCCAGCATCTTTAACAGCTTCCACACCGCTAGCATTGGAGTTTAACCGTATGGGCGTATCCGCTCCCTTGTAGTTGGATACTTCTTCTTTTAAAGCGGTATGTTCATAATTCCCACTGACATAGTCTGAATGGGCAAAATAGGGCTTCATATAACGGAAGAGGTATTCATACCCGTGCTTTTCCGTCACTTCTTCAACATTACGTCCCATCATCACATCACCGACCATTGTCATCGTCAATGGCTGATCGGATTTTGAAGCGGTTGTTTTCACTTCCTCAGCCCGTCCCATCCAAGTGGTAATGACTAAAGCGATTAGTAATATAGGTAGTATGATTCCAGTGTATTTAAGATTCTTTTTCTTCGTGCGTTTAATAAAGATAAGTGTTTTTTCTTTTGCATTTAAAGTCCGTTTCATTTTTTGCACCTCAGAATAGGTAGTACACGTTCATTAAACCGAAAGTCAAGCCGGATAATAAAAGCGTGCTGCCAAGTGTCAATGGCATTCCTTGTCTTTGTATGGTATTCGCTATCAATCCGGGTACAATTATACCGATTCCCCGAAACTCGAATATTTCAAATGGCATGACGGGGTAGACGAAGTCCAATAGGAGTTTCAAGCAAATCCCGGTCACCATCATGGCTGCGAATTTTCTTCTTCCATATAAAATCACCCATCTTGAAAGGCCGTGAGTGACGATCAAATAAGTTACGACACTAATGATCAGGATGGTCAGCATGATTTCCCATTGGTCAAATACTAATGCCAAATAACCTGGCACGATAAGTCCTGCGGGTACGACACCCGTCTTTTCTGAAAATATAAGGCTAAGCGTTACTCCCAGTACTAGGGCTACATATAAATCCGATCCAAACATTAAGGTTCCTCCTACTTAACTTGCTTTTTGCTTTGTTTTAGATTTCATGAATGCTTCAATTAATGGTTCCGCTGCACCGTGAATATTCCCGACACCGTAGACAATGCGATTTTTCATCAATGGGCGGAGGCGGGCCACGATTTCTTCAGTTGACCAGTTTTCTAAATCCCAATATTCTTTTGTATCCAATTGACCTTGCTCGAATGCCCGAGTGATCGGTGATGTGGTTTCACCAATGGAAATGACGATTTCAGATTTTATGTAAGGCAATACATCTCTAGCAAACTGCTCGGTACGGTCCACGCGGTCGGGACGGCAATTCATGATGACGATAGGAGGTTCTGTGCTGTATCCGAACGTATTGACACGTTCCCAGATGTTCAGCGTCGATGACGCGTCATTTGCAGCAAAGCCATTGACAAAGAAAGTTGGCTGGATGGGATCCCCGAATTTGGTGATCCGCATGGCACCTGGATCGGGATGCGCATTCAACATTCCGCGAAAAGCCGTTTTTTCATCGATGCCCAAAGCTTCCGCAACGGCCAAGGCCAGTGATGCATTATCAGGAAATACCATATAGTCGAATTCGCGTAGAAAATCTTCCGAAATTCTCGAATTGTCTGCAACGATTACTTTTGTGTTGCGTTCTTTGGCAATTTGCTTGAAAAAGTCCAAATATTCACTTTCGATAGTTATTAGGTGACCATTATAGGGAATAGTAGCAGTGAAAGCTTCAGCAACCTCATCCAAAGTCGGTCCCATGACATCCATATGGTCTTCCAATACATTCACGATTACGCCAATGTTTGCTTGGATCATTTTGTTTTGGAAGATTAGTTGATAGTCAGGCTGTACGGCCATGCACTCACAAACCAGTGCTTCCGTGCCTAAGTCGGCAACTTCTTTAACTACACGCCGCTGTTCTCCTATGTTGGGTCCTTCCGGGCGGCGTACAATCGGTTTTTCCTTATCGGTAAACCAATAGATCATTCTTGCTGATGTTCCGGTTGTTTTACCTACTGTTTTGTACTTAGCTTCCTGGATCACACCTGTAATTAGACGCGTTACAGTCGATTTCCCCCGAATCCCATTCACATTCACACGTACCGGGATGGAGTCGAGACGCTTCTGATGGCGTTTTTGTTCGAAAATACCATAGCCAAGCAAAAAGATCGCACAAATAAATATCGGTGCCATTTTTTAACCTCTCTTTTTTTCAAATATTTGAATTACTGAATACACACTACATGATTTTAAACTTAATAGGCAAGGGCTAATTATTTTATCGTAATATAGTTATTATCAGCTTTTTCAAATAAATGTATATTGGAGTGTAATAGTATCTAATGGGATAAATTGTTTTATGAGTACAAAGTTATGGCTGGAAATCGAGGGAATACTCGGTTATTTTACACTAAATTATGGAAAGTTTAACAAAAAACCATTTTGGTCAGAATCAAAGTAGTTTTATGAGCATTTGAACCTGATTCCTAATGGCTATATTTGAATAATATTTGGTTTTTAAAAGTGACGTTTATTACAGTTCTGTAATTGTTTATACCCATTGTTCGACATAAACGTAACAATATTTATGCATTTGTCATTCAATGTAAGATATTGCATCTAACGACTCAATTAGTTAAACTCTTTTGAATTTGGACAAAGATGAGTAAAAGAACACATCTCTTTTTTTTTATATTTTCCGGTTTTTTCCTCAGAGAATACTCACGGACTATAATTGATCTTTTACCTGAAACATGAAATAAACTAAAGTTAACCCATTTTTTTAAAAAAATACCTAGTTTCTTCTATAGATATAGTGTTTATATAAGAATGCAAAATAAAAAAAGCTCAGAAGCATATCTGAGCTTTCGGTTTATATATTGTTAATGAATGGAATGGTCACGAATCTCCGTTTATCATGGAGATTTAACGTTCGTGGGTCTTGAGCTGCAGCATTGGTAGCTGATTATGGAAGGAATCTGGTTAACTGGATTTCTTTCTGTCAGAAATCTCAAGGTTGGAGCCCTTTTTACCGCCATCAATCACATAAAATCTAGGAGCTAATCTCCTTCTTTTTCTTTGATTGTCAGGATTCATCTTCATATAATTTTCGTATTCTTTGCGAAAGAATTCTTCGGTTTCCCGTTCCAGTGCTTTTCTTTCGTTAAAATCTGTTATGAATTTGAAAAAACGTTTCATATGAATTCCTCCTTATGGGGTTAAAAGGTCTTAGTTTAATAGTAACATATCATTAGTGAAATTTAACCTTTTTTTACAGATTTGGAGTAGAAATCGTGTTTTTGTGTGAATAAAGTTGTGAACGGTTAGATTCGAGAGAAAGCATGCAATGGATCCTTACTGAGTAGAAGTGCCCGTGCATGGTGTTGAAAGGAAATGTCGGGATTTGCAGTAGCGGTTATTGGAAGTGATGGATATTTAAGTTAAAATATTCCTTTAATTAATTATACACTAAATATTCTGAAAATAAAGGAAAACATTCACTTCCAGCCGCTTTTGATAGATTTGCTTTTTAATGATTTATTATTGTGTATAGTTATTTATTCCCCGAATATACGAAAATGAAACAACCTATATAATGGGAAGGAAAAGCAATTTCCCGCATTCATGTGACGGGAAATTGCTAGTGTCATAATTGGAATTTCTTAACCTGTTCAGTCAGCAGTTCTGCCGAAGATGCAAGTTCACTGGCATGATGCGTGATTTCATCCATTGAAGAGCTGGATTGCTGAGCAGAGGCGGAGACTTGTTCGATTCCAGCCGCGGACTCTTCAGAAACCGCTGCGATATCTTCGATAGCCTGATTGATATTTTTGCTATTTGTGGAGATATAGTTCAATTCGTCTGTTATATGCTGTATTTTCATTTCCATATTCCCGACAGAGTGATTGATTGTTTCAAAGGTTTGGCCTGTGAGCGTGATCTGTTTCGTGCCTTCATCCACTTGTGTATAACCATCTTCCAGGGAGTGGACGACTGTTTTTGAATCCGTTTGAATAGCGGAGACAATATTGGTGATATCCCCAACGGAGTGTGTGACCTCTTCAGCGAGTTTCCGCACTTCATCGGCGACGACGGCAAAGCCCTTGCCATGTTCACCAGCACGAGCGGCTTCTATGGCAGCATTCAGCGCCAATAGATTGGTTTGATTGGATATATCCTTGATGACCTGCACAAGCTGTGAAATTTGCTGCGATTGAGAATCCAGTCCTTTCACTTGATCTACGGCATTTTTTACAATCCTATCAATACATTGCATCTGTTGGACTGAACTGCGCATTAAAGTGGTGCCCTCCTTGGTCAAGGAAAGGATTTCGGTTGAACTTTTAGCTACATCCACTCCTTCTAGGCGGGCCAACTCGATCCTGCCGGTGAAATCATCCATCATCCGAACCATTTCAGCTGCCCGGTTGGCTTGTGACTCCGAACCTTCCGAAAGTTCATACATTGTAGTCGCTATTTGTTTGCTGCCCTGCTGAACTTCATTTGCTGATTGAGTCAGATCCTCACTTTGGTTGGAAACGGATTCGGACACAACGAGCATTTTTTCGATCGTATCACGAAGGTTTTTCTGCATTTGGTTGGCGGATACCGTTAATTCGCCCATTTCATCATGTGACTTTTGCTCCAGGGGCTTATGATTCAGCTCTCCGTCAGCCACCATTTTCATCCTGTCCCTGATTTTAAGGAGGGGGGTGGTAATGAGGTTGGCAGTCACAAGCGCCAGCAGAAGACCGATAAGGACTGCCGCAATGGATATGATGATACTTGTCGTCTTAACCGATTTCCCGCTTGCGATGACGGTTTCACCAGAAGTGACAATCAATTCCTCGCGTTCAGATGCAAGCTCCTTGAAACCCTCCATTACTTCATTGCTGATTGGTGCCACTTCATTTTTGAGTATCTCTTTCGCGCGCTCTTCATTTCCCTTTTCATATTGTGGAAATACCCGGTCTACAATCATCGTCCTCCAATCCACGCTTTTCTCGATCAATTCCTTCGCATTATCAGAATCGCTTAAAGCGAGGAGATCCTCCTGGAGGACCTTGCTGTCTTCGGTATATTGTAAGAACCTTTCTTTATAACTCTCGTCACCATATAGAATATAGGCTCGGGCGAATGCGGTTCTTTGTGCTAGATTATATAGCAGTTTTTCATCTTGGATAAGAAGCGGAAGTTCCTTTTCGATGATATCCTGGGAATATACCAGAGACTTGTTGCTGCTGTAAATGTTGTATGCTCCTAAGATGACACATAAAGATATGATGAGTGAAAATGCCAACAATACCTTTCCTTTAATGCTTTTCAAATTAATGGACCCCTTTATCGATATTTTATTCACACTATTTTATCGGACGGATAATGGGATATTTAAGCAATGAAAAGATAACCAAATTTTCCATCAGATCTAATATTCACTAAATATAATCATCTTGATTTATTATCGTTTTCAAGTTACTATTGACTTGGAAAAATATAATATTCCGCGTTAAGGCGGAAGAGGTTCTAGCTACCCTCTCAAAAAAACTAAGGAGAAACAGTGCTCTATTCTTAGGGTGCTGTTTTTTTCCGTAAAAAGGAGTTTTATAGAAATGAAGAAGAAAGAAAAGGCAGTGGTTGTATTTAGCGGAGGTCAGGACAGTACGACGTGCCTGTTCTGGGCATTGGAGAGATTTGAGGAAGTGGAAGCGGTGACGTTCGATTATAATCAGCGGCATAGCTTGGAAATCGAATGCGCTCAAAACATTGCCAAGGAATTGGGCGTGAACCATCATATCCTTGACATGTCACTGCTGAACCAGCTGGCACCGAATGCATTGACGAGAAGTGATATTGCAGTGGCGGACGGAGAAGACGGGGAATTGCCGTCGACGTTCGTACCAGGGAGGAATTTGCTGTTCCTTTCGTTTGCCGGAGTGCTGGCGAGTCAGATTGGCGCTAAACATATTGTCACCGGTGTTTGTGAAACGGATTTCAGCGGATATCCTGACTGCCGCGATGTATTCATTAAATCGTTGAATGTGACCTTGAACTTGTCGATGGACCAGTCATTCGTGATTGATACGCCGCTTATGTGGCTTAATAAAGAAGAAACATGGGAGCTTGCGGATCAGCTTGGTGCATTCGACTTTGTCCGCGAAAAGACCCTGACTTGCTATAACGGGATCATCTCCGACGGCTGTGGAGATTGTCCGGCATGTAATCTGCGGAAAAAAGGACTGGATGATTATGTAAGCAGACGGAAGGTGCTTTCATGATGTACGGTTTTACTATAGTGGATAAACTCCAAAAAATAGATGAAGATATTCAGCGCAGCCAATTGAAGTATACAAACAAGAGGGTTCTCGTGAGTAAGGAATTCACCTTTGACGCGGCGCACCATCTGCATGACTATGAAGGAAAATGCAAGAACCTGCATGGCCACACATATAAGGTCATTTTCGGATTGAGCGGGTATACGGATTCACGCGGTTTGATGATAGATTTCGGGGATATCAAGGATATATGGAAAAATGAAATTGAAATCCACCTGGATCATCGTTATTTGAATGAAACCCTGCCGCTCATGAATACAACAGCTGAAAATATGGTTGTCTGGATTTATGAAAAAATGGCCGAAGCCCTTTCATTGAAAGAATATGAGGGTGCTAGAGTCGAATTTGTTCGACTATACGAAACGCCGACAAGCTATGCCGAAGCCAGACGGGAGTGGATGGAAAGTGAGTAAACTCCCGGTTATGGAAATCTTCGGACCGACCATCCAAGGTGAGGGAATGGTCATTGGTCAAAAAACCATGTTCGTTCGGACGGCTGGCTGCGATTATTCATGTGCCTGGTGTGATTCCGCATTTACTTGGGATGGCACCGGTAAGGAAGATACCGTCCAGATGACTGCTAGAGAAATATGGGATGAGCTGAAGCGAATTGGGGGTTCTGGTTTTTCCTTCGTGACGATATCAGGCGGAAACCCGGCTCTGCTGAAAAACCTAAACGGCTTGATAGCGATCTTACATGAAAATAAAATGAAGATAGGTGTCGAAACACAAGGGAGCCGATGGCAGGATTGGTTTCTCGATATTGATGAACTGACGATTTCACCTAAGCCGCCGAGCTCTAGAATGAACACGGACTTTACGGTGCTCGACCAAATCATCTCGAACCTTGCCGATCGAAATCCGGAAAACCATGTCTCATTGAAGATTGTCGTCTTTAACGAGGAAGATTATCAATATGCCAAACATGTACATGGGCGTTACCCGGATATTCCTTTCTATTTGCAGGTCGGCAATGACGATAGCAGGACGGCGGATGATCGTCAATTGATCAGCGGTCTTTTGAAGAAATACGAAGAGTTAATAGATAAAGTGATAGCAGATGATGAATTGAATGATGTGAAAGTGCTGCCCCAGCTGCATACCTATATATGGGGAAACAAGCGGGGCGTATAAAGAAAAGTGAGCAAAAGGCAGTGTGATGGCGTAATCACACTGCCTTTTATGCTTTTTACAGCCTTTGAATGTGTGTAGCTTTGAAGGAAGATGTGTATTTGAGGCCATACCCAAATAAGCGATCCATTCCAATATGTGCGGTCCAAATTAAATCAATCATCAACAATGCATCAGAGTTTAGAAAAATGGCAAGCAATATCATGAAGATGGACAGGGTATAAGTGTGAAATAGGTTATAAACCTTTGCTCCAATTCGATCATTGATCAGATAGGCCAGCATGGAAACATCAGGAGACAAAATCAATAACAGGAAAATCCACCAGCTGAATTCATTTAACGAATAGATGTAAATCACTGCTAAAAGAACCATGAGTCCTTCAATATGAAGGAATTTCTTTACCATTTTAAAACCCCCCAATGTATATTTGACCAATGGTCAATAATGTTCGAAAAAATTATATGATGTTTCCGATGATATTTTTTACATGAAAATAAGCTAAGCCTTTTACATCTTCATATGATAGTTCAGAATTAATATAAAAAGTGATAAATCCGTGAAGAGAAAGAAAAATCGACCATATGGATGCAGGATTCAATTTGTTGTCCGTTAGGTCCGTCAGGGACTGGATTAGCTTTTCGTATGTTTTATTAGAATCGAATTGAAGTAACTGCTGAATTTCTTTTTCCTTCGATAAAAACATGATGGAATAATGATTCTGTTGGGTTAAACCGAACTCCAAGAAGCACAATAAAATCTTTTCCATTTTTACAGAAGGGTCATTTTCCGAAATGGTGATATCATCGATTAAAGTATTTAAAACGGAAAAATCCGTTTTCACCAAACTATAAAATATTTCTGCCTTATTTTTAAAATGATAATAAATGGCTCCATGGCTGCAATCCAATGATTTAGCCAATTGCCTCATTGAGACATTCGAATACCCTAACGTTGCAAAAAGGTTTCTGGCTTCATTCAAGACCATGTCCCTGGACAATTCTTTACCTGCCGATTTCCTTGGCGACATCTTGTCACCTCCTAATTTATTGACCACTGGTTAATAAAGATGATATCTCACTGATTTACAAATGTCAATTATTAGATCATATTATAAAGTACTGTTTTTTTAGGGGGACTTTTCCATTTAATGAACTGGAATTTCACCTATGTTGCAAAGGAGAGGATGCAGGACATTGCCTAAGGAATATTCAGGCAACCAGTTAGCTTGCTAATGGGTACAATGTTCTCTAACCCATAGCAACTCAATGAAACAGGTACGGAAATATTTATGTCCTGAAACAGAAAAAAGGAACCAACTATATATGCGCTTGACGTATTTCAGTACCATTAATATCCTAATATGGTACTATTATGGTATTAATAGAGCGTTGGAGGGGATGAATAAATGAAAAAGAAATTCGGTATTTTGGGTTCAATTATCATAGTCTTGACCGGCCTTTTTTTATTCACTAAACCGTATAAAGATAAAACAAAACCTGTAGAAGACATTTTTAAAGTGAATCAACCAGATCAGGTAATAATAAATGAAATGATAACGATAGAAGGTATTGATGAGGTTAATCCAGGTGATATCGATTTGAATGATGAAGAAGAAATAATAAAATTGGTAAAAAAGCAATATGAGCAAAGTGAAAAGGGGGAAATAATTTTTACAGAAAAAAATCAATGAAATCACCTACCTGTAATGTGTAAACTAATGGGGGAGGCGGAAGTTATTGATAGTTTTGGATAGTATCTATGGGAAACACATTGTAGAGGGAGTTCTTGAAGAGCTGATTCTAAGCAAACCCGTCCAAAGATTGAAGGGGATACATCAAGGCGGGGCAAGTTATTTAGTTTATGAGAAGCGGGACGTTACACGATTTGACCATTCACTTGGTGTGATGCTTTTAATTAAAGCGCTTGGAGGTTCATTGGAGGAACAAATCGCGGGCTTGCTGCATGACGTATCCCATACTGCATTTTCACATGTTATTGATCTCGTTCTGGATTGTAAGGATGAAGATTATCATGAAAAGATATATGATCATGTCATTATGGAATCCGAAATCCCATTTATACTGAAGAAGTATGGATATGATTGTGAAGTCATAGTTCAATCAAAATGGGAATTGCTTGAACAGCCAGCACCTGAGTTATGCGCCGATCGGGTAGATTATACTCTCAGGGATATGTATCAATATGGACATATCACACTGGAATCCGTTCAAGACTTTTTAGATCATGTAATCATAATAAATGGAAGGATGTATCTGGATAATATTGAATCGGCGGAATGGTTTGTGAAAACGTATTACAGCGAAGTTATTGATTTTTTCATGAACCCACTTAATATATATGGCTATGATATATTGGCAAAGACCTTAAAATTGGCTTTGGCTAAAAACCTGATCATCCTTGATGACTTACTCGGTACAGATGAAGAAGTCATGTCCTTGTTAAGCTCCGCTGATGACCATGAGGTGCAAAATCTTTTAAAACGGATCCATGGTAACGTAAAGGTGATAGAAAATCAATTGGTATACGACATACATAGGAAAAATAAAGTGCGCCTCATTGATCCTTCCGTTATTCAAGGAACCCAATTATTAAGAGCATCCAGTTTATCAGAAAAAGTCAAGAAAATGGGAATTGAAGCTTATAAAAAAGCTTCGAAGGGCATATATCTAAAAGTGATTTCCGATTGAATTTCATGTCAAACCATAACTAAAGTAAAAAACTCAAGGATGATATTCATCCTTGAGTTTTTTCTCGGAAACATTTAAAGTCTCCTCCCGTATGCTTTCTTTGACCTTGATTAACAAATGCAGAATTAGGAAAGAAGGTAAGACTTATCAATAGGACACAACATGCTTAAAAATCTTAAGTACTATTGTTCTGGGAGTCAGGCACGGCCAACTGCATTTTTAGTGATCTTTCTAATCTGAACCAGCACCTTTTAAGAATTAAAAAATTATTGATGCTCTCAAAGTATTAACCCCATTTTCTAAATAACCCTTTAAACATGTTAATGTATAAACCCAACCTTCCTTTTGTCCTATCATTTTATTTATCAATTCGGGGTCGTCCTCTTTCAAACCTGATTCGTTCACTTCAATAATTGTACTCATTTTACCCAACTCTTTTAGTGTAATTGTAACAATCGTTTCTTGATCATTTCCTCCCCATGAAAACACGATTTTCCTATTTTCCTCTACTTCCAATACATTAATAACCACTTCAGCATCGTATTCGTTATATCTCAATGTAAGCGTCCTGCCTTGTTCCCATCTTTCAGAACTCGATGAGAACCAGAAATTCCCGATTCTTTCTGGGGCCACTATGGCTTCAAACACTTCATTGGTTGGTTTGACTATTTTAAATTTCGTGATTATTTGCGTATCCATCACTATCAACTCTCTTTCTTTGTGTCTTTATAGTTTTCCACTACCACTTAATTATTCCGATCTACTGTTATTGGCGGCAGGGTCCGTCCAGTTTCAAGCAAGCTCTTCAGGTTACTTAGAATCGCTGGCCATCCATTATTCAAGCCTTCAAAGGTATTATCATCATATACGAAATCCGTCTCCAAAAGCTCCTCATGCCTAAGCGTTAACTTCACAGTCGAATCATCCATAGGCTGCAGTATAAAAGTGACACGAGTAGGCTGCTCACGAGGTGTTTCGTCTCCTGTCATGTTCCAAGTGAACGAGAGCAGGTGCAGCGGCTCACACTTGAGTACTTTACCATGATCAGTAATACGCCCATCTTCCAGCAAATATTTAACGCTTGAGCCTTCTTGCCAGTCAGACTGGACTTGGCATCCAAAATGGTACTTCTTCGTGACTTCACCGCTAGTAAGGGCTTCCCAAAGCTTCTCTGGTGGGGTTGCGATATAAATAACATGAACAAACGATGGTTTTTTCATCATCTTTTTCCTCCTCGCGTTTTTATACCTCATATCAAGATCGTAACATTATTCTATCAATCATTGTCGGCTTTTCATATACAGCCGGTCAAGCAGTTTTCTGCGACAAAAATCGGCCATATGGAAACTTCTTGATTTCCAATCGCTTTCAAGCTACGATAAATAAGGAAAATGATAATCCGCTCGGGCGGAAGAGGTTCTAGCTACCCTCTCAAAAAAACTAAGGAGAACAGTGCTCTTTCTTAGGGTGCTGTTTTTTCTGTATAAGGAGAATCAAGAAATGTTAAGAATTTTATTGTATTTAGTATCCATCATCACGGCGAATGTGGTTACAGCAGCTTTTGCGCCATTACATTTTGGCATGTTCATCATTCCGATGGGTACATTGCTCATTGGGGGAACCTTCATCTTTCGAGATCTGGTCCAGAATAAATTCGGCCGCACGAAGACCTATATATGTATCGTCACTGCACTTATTTTATCTGCGTGTGTATCATTCTTATTAGGGGATACGTTATTGATCGTATTTGCTTCCGCATTATCGTTCGTGGTCGCAGAAACAGCGGATACGGAAATTTATACCCGTTTAAAACTCCCGATGAGTTGGAGGGTGTTTTACAGCGGAATCGTTGGAGGATTTTTCGATTCGGTGATATTTGTCGTGATTGGCCTAAGTCCGTTGGGTGCCAATATATTGCCATGGGAAGCAGTACCAGCTGCGGTCATCGGCCAAATCATCGTTAAAACGATCATTCAGTCAATTGGTGCCATACTGTTGGGACGAATCAATGTAGAACTGGAGAAACGTGTAGTCTCCAGTTAAAGCTAGGAGGGATGCACTCGATGGATGGAACCAAAAAAGAAGAAGATAAATGCTATTGCCTCGAGGCCTTTCGTGAAAAATATGGCCCGCATGTTCAAGGGGAATGTATGAAGCTCTCCTGCGCCAATTATCGCAAGCATAAAGGAATAGACAAAAAAGGACCTAATTAGGTCCTTTTTTTGCGTGAATGGAGTAACTCACGAGTAAACGGTGCGTTATTCTGAGTGCGGCACCAATTTACGAGTAAAACAGCAAAACTTACGAGTAAAAGTGCGAAACTCACGAGTAAAAGTGTGAAATTCACGAGTAAACGGTGCGAAATCATGAGTGCGGCACCAATTTACGAGTAAATAGCGCAAACTCACGAGTAAAACAGCAAAACTCACGAGTAAAAGTGTGAAATTCACGAGTAAACGATGCGATATTCTGAGTGCAGCACCAATTTACGAGTAAATAGCGCA